>PKCW01000143.1 GCA_002862965.1 Pseudomonadota bacterium | reverse complement strand
CCCGGCCTATCAGGACTACACCGTCCGCGCCCGCGTCACCGAAGGCCTGAGCCTCGCCTCCGCCGCCAAGGTGACGGTCGCCGAGAACGCCATGTCCGGCGTGTCGCTGAGCCAGGGTTATGTTGCGCCCACCGCCACCAGCAACGTGGCCAGCATCGCCATCGACTCCGCCAATGGCGTGATCACGGTCACCTACGTCTCCGCCATCGACACCAGCGGAACCATCTTCCTGACCCCCACCGCGGGCGGCGCCGCGGTTGCCTCCGGCACCATCCCCACCGATGCCATCTCCTGGAGCTGCACCGGTGGCGACTTGGCCCCCCGCTACCGTCCCGCCATCTGCCGCTGAGCCGGAACCCACGCATCCGCACCGATCCAAGGATCCTGCCCCCCATCCCATGGGGGGCTTTTTTTCGCCCGCTCACCCTGCACCGTCCGTCCGCCCCCGCAACCGCGCCGCCTCGCGACGACAGACGAGGCCTACCCCTCCAACGGCCTCCTTCCCGTCATTGCGAGGAACCACGCGACGAAGCAATCCATAACTCCCCGCCTGCCGTGCCCCGACCCCCGTCATTGCGAGGAGCCCCGTGACGAAGCAATCCATCCTGCGCCGCAAAGCCAGCCCGCGCCGATGGATCGCCACGGCCCTGCGGCCCTCGCGATGACGGACCAGAGGGACCCTCGCGCTGCCGAAGAACCGCCCCGCGACGGCGGACGGAGCCCGCTTCCAAACTGCCCCGCCTCGCGACGACAGACGAGGCCTACCCTCCGACGGCCTCCTTCCCGTCATCGCGAGGAACCCCGCGACAAAGCAATCCATCCCTCCCACACCGCCGAGCCCCCACCCCCGTCATTGCGAGGAGCAACGCGACGAAGCAATCCATCCCGCGCCGCAGGATCCGCCGGCGCCGATGGATCGCCACGGCCCTGCGGCCCTCGCGATGACGGACGAGAGGGACCCCTCGCCATCACGAGGAACGGCCCCGCCCTTGCGGTGACGGACCAGATGGACCCTCGCGATGACGAGGAACAGCCGCCCTCGCGGCGCGCCCCCAAGAACGCGGTCCCGTCGGTGACCGCAGTGCTCCGGGTCGGCGCCACCCACGACCATCGGCGGCTCAAGCTCGCGCGCGCCGTGACGAGAACCTGATGGAACGGCCGCGTCCGGTCCCTTGAGAATCGCCATGCCCCCGATGCAACGTCCACCATCGCCTTGGCCCCTTGCGCTCGCACTGGCCGCTGCCCTGTTTTTCATGCGCTCGGAACCCCAGCTCTATCTGCTGGTGGTGATTCTCACCGGCCTATTCGTCATGGCGGCGAGCACCTTTGCCGCCGCCGCTGTCGCTGCGCGAAACCGACCGACCCGCCGCACGGCGGTGGCGAACGCCGACATCGACGGCGGGATGGATCGCCACGGGCCTGCGGCCCTCGCGATGACGGACGGGATGGGCCCTCGCGATGACGCGAATCAGCCGGCCCCTCGCGATGACGCAGGAGACCCGCACGCCCAACGACCGTTTCCCCGTCATTGCGAGGAGCAACGCGACGAAGCAATCCATGCCGCGCCGCAAATCCGGCCGGCGCCGCTGGATCGCCACGGGCCTGCGGCCCTCGCGATGACGGACGAGACGGGCCCTCGCAATGACGACGACGCGCTGCCGGCCTGCGCCGATGGGTCGCCACGGGCCTGTGACCGTCGCGATGACGCGAATCAGCCGGCCCCTCGCGATGACGCAGGAGACTCGCCCGCCCAAGGACCGTTTCCCCGTCATTGCGAGGAGCAACGCGACGAAGCAATCCATGCCGCCCCGCAAACCCGGCCGGCGCCGCTGGATCGCCACGGGCCTTGCGGCCCTCGCGATGACGCAGACACGAGGACGGACGATCGGGCGGGCGCGCCGAACCCCGGCGCTGCCGAACCGGCGGTCGCGCTCTTCCTGCCGGCCACGGCCGGCACCCTGCTCGCCGCGGCCGCACTGGTCGTCCTGTTCGTCACGCTCCCCTTCAGCACCCTGCCGATGACCAGCCTGTGGTTCGCCTGGATCCTGGGATTGTTCCCCCTGGGCTACCTGCTCGGCGTCACGGCGCTGGCGCGCGGCGCGCGACCGGCCGCGCTGCTGCGCACCGCCGGCGTATTCATCGCGGCCTTTGCGCTCTGGGGCGTGGTCGAATGGTTGCAGACCGGCAACCGCAGCAACGGGCCTTTTCTCGACTTCAATGCCTTCGGGGCGCTGTTCTACCTCGCCATTCCGCCGGCCGTGGTCGCGCTGGCCCTGGCGCCCGCGCGCCGCGCCCGCCTGATCCTCGGCGGCTTCCTGGCGCTCTGCCTGTGGGCGCTGTTCGCCACCGCCTCGCGCGGGGCGATCGGCATCTTCGTCCTGATGATCGTGCCGCTGCTGCTGGGACTGCACCGCGCCGGCGCGGCCTGGCGCGCGCCGGCCGCGATTCTGCTCGCCCTCACCGCGCTGACCTATGGCGTCGTGCGCTATGCGCCCGAGGCGCCGGTGACGCGCGAGGTGGTGAATCTGGGCAGTGACCAGTCCACCCAGGACCGGCTTGCCATGTGGCGCTCGGCCATCGACATGTGGCGCGACCGGCCGCTGACCGGTCAGGGTCTGGGCAGCTACAAGCTGCACTATCTGCACTACCGCAGCCCCCAGGAGATCACTTCCACCGGCGATCTGGCGCACAACGACTATGTGCAGCTCCTGGCCGAGGGCGGACCGCTGCTGCCGGCGCTGCTGATCCTCGCGGGGCTGGGCACGCTGATCCTCGCCGGGCGGCTGTGGCGGCGCATGGGACCGGCCGCGGGGAGCGCGGATCGTCGCGAGGCGCTCACGGGCTGGGGCATGGTGCTGCCCCTGATGGGGCTCTTCGTCCACGCCGGCGTCAATTTCATCTTCTACGTCGCGCCGCTGGCCCTGCTGGCCGGCCTGCTGCTCGCCCGCGCGCGGCACGCCGCCGGACCGGCGCCGTTGCGACAGATCCGCCTCGCGGCCCATCCGCGCCTGGTCGGCGCCGCCTATGGCCTCGGAGCCGGCCTCGCGCTCGGCGCGCTCACCGTCGACTGGCTGGCCTCGCAGGCCTTCGATCCCACCAACCGCTGGCCGGTCTTTGCCGAGCGGCGCGCCGACCCGCTCGCGCGCTACCAGATGGCGACGGCGTTTGCCGCGCTGCGGCCCCATCACGTCGCGACGCAACAGGCGCTCACCACCTCGGCCATCGATCTGGCATTCGCCAACGGGGCGGGGCCCACGGGGGCGGTCTGGGCGGGACTGGCCCTGACCCACGCCCGCACCTGGCTGGCGGCGAGCCGGGGCAACCCCTATGTGGACATGGCCATCGGCCAGCTCGCCTGGCGCTTCCCCGTGCTCGAGCCGCACCTGGCGCCGGAGTTTCCGGCCGAGCCCGCGGCCATCCTGCGGCGGGCGATCGAGGGCGACTGGATCAATGCCGAGCACTACCTGCTGCTGGCGCGCTATCAGGACGAGGTGCAGCACGCCCCGGATCGGGCGCTGGAGACGCTGGCGTCCGCGCTGCGCTGGGCCCGCGTCCCGCAGACCTCCAACGCCGGGGTGGAGGCCTGGAAGCGTCTCTACCGGCGCGGCATGGAATTGTCCGAACGCACCGGCCAGAACCTCGCGGCGATCGGCTTCGCCCGGATCGTGATCCAGTTCGACGCCGGGGATGAGGCTGCCCGGCGGCTCCTCGCGGCGGCCGGTCCGTCCGCTGCGGGACCGGACACCGGCGATGGGGCCGCGCGCTGAACCCGGGATCGGGTTGCGGCCGCGCATCAGCGCAGGCCGCGCGCGCCGGGACGCGCAGGGATGCGGCGCGGCTCCGGTTTCGCGCGGCTCAAGCCGCGGCGAAACAGGCCGACCTTATGAGCAGCCCTTACCAATCGCGCCGTGTGGTGTCAAGACCGCATTGCTTCTACACTGATCCAGAACAACGATCCAGAACGATACGAAGGCAACATCCTCATGAGCATCGGGCAACGCATCCAGCAGGCGCGCGAAAAATCGGGCATGTCCCAAACCCGCCTGGCAGAGTTGCTCGGCGTGACCCGCAGCGCCTGTAGCCAATGGGAATCCGGCAGCGGAACCTCGCCGAGGCGCGAACGCCTCGAGCAGGTGGCGCAATTGCTGTCGGTCAACTACGAATGGCTGGCGACCGGCCGCGGCTCGATGCGCGGGCGCAGCCGCCCCATGCGCGAGGGCGTGCTGGGGCCCGAGGAACAGGAACTGCTCAGCGTCTTCGGACAGCTCCCGAGCGGCGCGCGGCGGGCGCTGATCGATTTTTTGCGCGCGCTGGGTTAGGCTCTCGCCCACTTCCATCCCGGGCGGTCCCGGCGATGGGCCATCCGTTCAAGCAGCCCGCCGGGAGCGCCGCCATGCAAATCGCCGCGAACACTGTTGTCGTCATCGAGTACAGCGTCACGACACCCGAGGGCGAACTGATCGACTCCTCCAGCCAGAGCGGTGAGCCCCTCACCTATCTGCACGGCGCCGGCAACATCGTTCCGGGCCTCGAGGACGCGCTGACCGGCCGGCGTGCGGGCGACTCGCTGCAGGTGTCCGTGCCACCCGAGCAGGGCTATGGCGAGCGCCACGACGAGCTGGTGCAGGTGGTCCACCGCGACCAGTTCGTCGGCATCGAACAGATGGAAATCGGCATGCAGTTCCAGACCGAGGCCGAGGGCGAGGTGCATCTGGTCACCGTCACCGGGCTGGAAGGCGACGAGGTGATCGTCGATGCCAACCACCCGCTGGCCGGCGAAACCCTGGTGTTCGACGTCACCGTGCTGGAGGTTCGGCCGGCCACGCGCGAGGAGCTGGCCCACGGCCACGTGCACGGTCCCGGCGGTCACCACCACTGAGGTCCGGCAGGCCATCGCGGGCGGTGTGATCGCCCGCGATGGCCCGGGTTTGGGGGACGGGCGTCAGGACGCGCCCGGCGCCGGCAGCGCGGCCTGACGCTCCTTCATCTTGCGCCGCATGTCGCGCACGAAGCGCCAGTTGCGCAGCATCCACCACCAGCTCACCTTGAAGCCGATGTCCCGGACCTTGTACTGGCCCTTTTCGTTGACCCAGTGGGTGGTCAGCCGGCCGGGCTTGAGCCGATAGGTCGCGCTTTCCCCGCTCACGCTCACGGGCGCGCCGGCCAGCCCCAGGATGGACGGGTCCATCGGGTCGCCGCCGCCCATGTAGGGCATCAGCTTCTGCACGAAGGCGAAGGTGATCAGCTTCATCAGCGTCATGAACTCCTCCCGCGCCGGGCCTTCCATCAGCCGCTGCATGGGGCTGCGCGCATCGGCCGGATCGGGCGCGCCGGCCTCGAACAGTTTCTGCAGCATGCCGGCCAGACAGTCGCGCAGCAGCTCGGCCCGCTCCTGGGTGAGGGTGACTTCGGTGTTCATGATGTGACGGCGCTCCCGCCGCGACGCCGTGCGCCGCGGATCGTTTCGATGGATTCCGGATCCGGGGGAAAACGCCGATGGTAAGCACAAGTGCCGGCAAAGGCGAGCCTTTCCGGCACCGCAGCCGGCGCCGCTCTTGCGTCGCTGCGCAGGGCCATTAAACTGCCGGTCTTCGCCGCCGCCCGCGCCCTTGCAGGCGGACCCGCTTCATCGCAATCCCCGAGCCCGCATGATCGACGACACCGTTCCCGCCCTGTTCGTGGCCGATGCACAGGGCCGCTATCACCCCACCCGCTATGCCGTGGGCCCCTGGGATCCGCGCCTGCTGCACGGCGGCGCCACGGGTGGTCTGGTCGCACATGCGCTGGAGGCCGCGGACCCGGCGCCGGCGTTGCAGTTCGTGCGACTCAGCATCGATCTGCTGCGGCCGGTGCCGCTGGCGCCGCTGACGGCACAGGCGCGCGTGGTGCGCAGCGGCGCGCGCCTGTGCGTGCTGGAGGCCGAGCTGCGCCATGAGGACAAGATCGTCGTGAAGGCCCAGGCGCTGAAGCTGATGCCCGATCCGGTCACCGTGCCCGAGCACGCCCGCCCCGATCGCCCGCTGCCCGCCGATCCCGAGTCGCTGCCGATCACCGACCTCATGGGCCGACCCCTGCCGGAAGCCGGCGCGCGCCGGCCGAGCATGCACCACTGCATCGAGGCCAAGCGCGTGCACGGCTTTGCCCTGCGCGGCGAGGGCGCGGCCTGGCTGCGCTGCGCGGTGCCGGTGGTGCAGGGCGCGGCGCTCTCGCCCTTCGGCCGGGTGGCTGCGCTGGCCGATTTCGGCAACGGGCTGGCGCAGCTCCAGGTCGACAGCCGCACCGGCTGCATCAACGCCGACATCAGCCTGCACCTGCTGCGTCTGCCGGTCGCCGAATGGATCTGTCTGGACGCGCGCGCGGAGCTGTTCGACCATGGCCTCGGCGCCGTGCACACCGCCCTCTTCGATCCGGCCGGCTACATCGGCCGGGTGACGCAGACCCTGCTCACCCGCCGCATGGGCCGCTGAGCCGCGTCAGGCGGGCGGCAGATCGGCCAGTTGCGCCGTGTCGGCAAGCACGATCTGCGGCTTGCCGTCGTCCTGCGCCGGGTAGAGGCTCGCCTGACCGGTCACATAGACGTAGTTCTGGCGGCCTTCGCCCGTATAGCGCGTCTCCAGCAGCCGGAGCAGGTCCTGCGCCGCCGGCACGCGCCGGTCGGGGATCCACAGCTTGAACGGCTGGGCCGGCGAGCCGGCGTAGATCAGCGCCGCATCGCCGACCCAGCGGTTGATGCCACCCTGCAGGTCGCAGAACACGCTGATGCGTTCTTCGCGCCGGGCGGCGGCGATGAGGTCGGCGTGGCCCAGCCGCACCGACAGCGCCCCGGCCTGCGGTCCGGTCGCGCGATAATCCTCGATCCAGCTGTCGCGCATCTGCCACCAGGGCAGCAGGCAGCGGTAGTCGCGCGTCGGGCCGGCGCCGTTGATGCCGGGGTCCCAGATGCCCGCGCCGCTGGCCTGGGCGCGGGCTTCGGCCTGCAGAAACACGCCGTGGTAGCGCCGGGAACGACCGTACTTGACGAAATAGGGACTCCAGCCGGCCATGATGGCGGCCAGGTTGTAGTGCTCGGCGCCCCGCCACGCGTAGGCCAGCAAGCGGCCGTAGTTGTCGCGATGGCGCGCCAGCGCCAGCGACGGCGGATCGGCCGTATCGAATTCCAGATCCAGGCTCACCTCCACCGTCGGCTGCCCCGCCGCATCGGCGCCGAACCACGTCTTGGCCCAGGCCGAGGCCTGCCGGCCGGCCTAGGTCACCGGCTTGTTGCCGCCCGGCCAGCTTTCCTCGGTATCGAGACAGGCCAGCCGCACCGATTCGCTGCGCCCGTCCAGTTCGACCTTGATCGTGTCGCCGTCGACGACCTTGATCAATCGTGCTTCCACCCGCGTGCCCATGTCGCGCCTCCCGGACCTGCCACCGGGGTCAACATGGACGGGCTGCGTGTCAAGGCCGTGACGCGGCCGGAACGGGCGGCCGGATTGCTATCATGCAGGCATCGAAGCGCACGGGGGACCGACATGGATCCGCAGTTCTGGCACGAGCGATGGGCACGGGGCGAAATCGGCTTTCACCGCGGCGACGTGCATCCGCTGCTCGTCCGCCACGGGGCGCCCCTGGCCGGCCGGCGCGTCCTCGTGCCGCTGTGCGGCAAGAGCCTGGACCTGGTGCATCTGGCCGGTCTGGGCTGCACGGTGGTCGGGATCGAACTCAGCGCGGCGGCCATCGGCGCGTTTTTCGCAGAGCGCGGCCTCGAGCCGGCCGTGACGACGCAGGGTCCGGGCCGGGTCTGGGAGGCCGGGCCCTACACCCTGCTGGAAGGCGACTACTTCGCGTTGTCCGCGGCCGATCTCGGCGCGCCCTGCACCGGGCTTTACGACCGCGCTGCGCTCATCGCCCTGCCGCCCGAGCGCCGTCCCGCCTACGCCGCCCACACCGCCCGCCTGCTCGCCCGCGGTGCCTGGGGCCTCTTGATCACGCTCGACTACCCGCAGGAGGCGATGGCGGGTCCGCCCTTCGCCGTGCCGGAGGCCGAGGTGCGCGCGCTCTATGGCCCCTGGGCCGGGATCGCCGCGCTCGAGCGAGAGGATGCGCTGGCGGCGGAACCGCGCTTCGCCGCACGCGGCCTCACGCGCCTGCATCAGACGGCCTGGGCGCTGGCCGGCAGCGGCTCATGAGCGCCCCGGCCGCCGACACCGATGCAGTCGCCGCCAGCCGCATCCGCGCGGCGACGCTGGACGATCTGGAGTCGCTGGTCGCCATCGAACAGCGCTGCTTCGAGACCGACCGGCTCAGCCGGCGCAGCTTCCGCCATCTGCTGACCCGCGCCAAGGCCGTCACGCTGGTCCACGAACGCGACGCGGGCGTGACCGGCTATGCGCTGGTGCTGTTCCATGCCGGAACGGCGCTGGCACGGCTCTATTCCTTCGCCGTGCTGCCCGAGCACCAGGGGCTGCGCATCGGGGCCCGTCTCCTGACCGCAGCGGAGGCCGCCACGCTCGAACACGGCTATGCCACGCTCCGGCTCGAGGTGCGCGCCGACAATGCAGCCGCCCGGGCGCTCTACCAGCGCGCGGGCTACCGCGAAATGCAGCGCCTGCCCGGCTACTACGAGGACCATGCCGACGGCCTGCGGCTGGAAAAGACGCTCGAGGCGCGGCCGGCGCCGTCGCTGATCCAGGTGCCTTTCTATGAGCAGACGCTGGAATTCACCTGCGGCCCCGCGGCACTCATGATGGCCATGCGGGCGCTGGACCCCGCGCTCGCGCTCGACCGCAAGCTGGAGCTGCGGCTGTGGCGCGAGGCCACCACCATCTTCATGACCTCGGGCCACGGCGGCTGCGGCCCCTACGGCCTGGCACTGGCCGCCCACCGGCGCGGCTTCGCGGTGACCTTGCGCGTCAAGGACGAAAGCGCCCTGTTCGTCGATTCGGTGCGCTCCCCGGAGAAGAAAGTCGTCATTGCCCTGGTGCAGGAAGACCAGCTCGCGGAGATCCGCCGACGCGACATCCGCCTGGAATACGGGCTGGTGTCACCAGCCGATCTGGAACGCGAATTGCGCAGCGGCGGCGTGCCCCTGGTGATGATCAGCTCCTATCGGCTCTATGGCGAGAAATTCCCGCACTGGGTGGTGGTGACCGGCTTCGACGAGCACTTCCTCTACGTGCACGATCCCTATGTGGACTATAAGGCCGGCAAGACGCCGACCGACTGCGTGAATCTGCCCATTCTCAAGGCCGAATTCACGGGCATGGCGCGCTATGGAAAAAGTGGTCAGCGTGCTGTCATCATCGTGCGTCGCCGTCCGCCGGCCCTTTCGGAACCCGTCAGTCGTCCATGAGCAAGCACCTGATTCTCGTCGATCGCCCCGCGGACTGGCCTGCCGACCTGCCGGCGCTGCCGGTGATGAGCGCCAAGGACTACATCGACGCCGACGATGCAGCGGGGCTGGCGACCAGCCGCGACCTGCGCGTCGTCAACCTGTGCCGGAACTACCGCTATGGCAGCATCGGCTACTACTGTTCGCTGCTGGCCGAGGCGCGGGGCCAGCGCGTGCTGCCCAGCGTGGGCACGGCGCTCGATCTGTCGCGCAAGACGATCTATGAGCCCCTGACCGAGGATCTCGACGAGGACCTGCAGAAATATCTGCGCGGCCATGACGGACAGGCCATGCGGTTGTGGATCTTCCTGGGACGCGCCTCGCAGCCCGAGTTCCAGGATCTGGCGGACGATCTGTTCGAGCGCCTGCCCTGTCCCTTGCTCGAAGTCGACCTGCATCAGAACAGCCGCTGGCAGATCCATCGGGTCCGACCCATGGCGTTCAGCGACCTGACGGCTGAACAGCGTGAACTGTTCACCGCCGCCATGGAACATTATCTTGCCGGCACCTGGCAGAGCCCACGCCGGCGTTCGGCCGGCCGCTATGATCTGGCCATCCTGCATGACCCCGACGAAGCCATGCCGCCGTCCAATCCCAAGGCGCTGAAATCCTTCATCCGCGCCGGCAAGCGTCTGGGCCTCGACGTCGAACTCATCACCCGCAAGGACTACGGCCGGCTGGCCGAGTACGACGCCCTGTTCATCCGCGAGACGACTTCGATCAACCATCACACCTTCCGTTTCGCCAAGCGCGCCGAGGCGCAGGGACTGGTGGTGATCGACGATCCGACCTCCATCCTGCGCTGCACCAACAAGGTTTATCTGGCCGATTTGCTGAAGCGTCGCGGGCTGGGCATGCCGGCAACGGAAATACTCTACAAGGATCGTCCGCAGGAACTCGAAAACGCAGGGCGTCGCCTCGGTTTTCCCTTGGTATTGAAAATCCCCGATGGCTGTTTTTCACGGGGTGTGATCAAGGTCGCCGATGCACAAGCGCTGGCCACGGACGCGCAAGAGTTATTCGAACACTCGGTGTTGCTGCTGGCGCAAGAGTATTGCTACACCGAATACGACTGGCGCGTCGGGGTGCTCAATGGCGAAGCGCTGTATGCCTGCAGGTATTTCATGTCAAAGGGGCATTGGCAGATTTACAACCACAAGGCGCTGCCCGGCGAGATCAACGGAATGTGCGAGGCGGTGCCGGTCGAGCAAGCCCCGCCCGCAGTCGTGCAGCTCGCCGTACAGACGGCGCGGCTGATCGGCGACGGCCTCTACGGCGTCGACCTCAAGCAGGCGGGCGATCGGGTACTGGTGATCGAAGTGAACGACAACCCCAACCTCGACGCCGGC
>PKCW01000211.1 GCA_002862965.1 Pseudomonadota bacterium | reverse complement strand
GAGGCCTTGGCGCTCCTGCCGCAGACGCCGACCGAACTGGTCAATGCCGTGCAGGGCATGGAATCGGTCGGGTCGCTCGCCGATCTGGTGGCCGGCTATCTCGACTTGAAGCCGGCCCAGAAGCAGGCGCTGCTCGAACAGATCGACGTCAAGCAGCGCGTCGATGCCGTGCTCGAGCATCTGTCCCATCGCGTGGAGGTCATGCGCCTCACCCGGCAGATCAGCGAGCGCACCAAGGAACAGATCGACAACCGCCAGCGCGAGGCGCTGCTGCGCGAGCAGATGCGCAGCATCCAGCAGGAACTGGGTGAAGGCCGGGAACGCGAAGACGAACTGCGCGATCTGCGCGAGGCGATTGCCACCGCCGGCATGCCGGAGCCGGTCCTCGCCGCGGTGAACAAGGATCTGCGCCGCCTGGAGCGCATGGGGGAGGGGGCGGCCGAATACGCCTTGCTGCGCACCTATCTCGACTGGATGGTGGAGCTGCCCTGGTCGCGCCTCAGCGAAGAGCATCTGGATCTCGCCGCGGCCCAGGCGATCCTGGACGCCGATCACTACGACCTCGAGAAGGTCAAGCGGCGGATCCTCGAGTACCTCGCCGTGCGCAAGCTCAATCCGGAGGGCAAGAGCCCCATCCTGTGCTTCGTCGGGCCGCCCGGCGTGGGCAAGACCTCGCTGGGCCAGAGCATCGCCCGCGCCATGGCGCGCCCCTTCGAGCGGGTCAGCCTGGGCGGCGTGCACGACGAGGCCGAGATTCGCGGCCATCGGCGCACCTATATCGGTGCCTTGCCGGGCACCATCATCCAGGCGCTGCGCAAGGCCGGCACGCGCAATCCGGTGCTGATGCTCGACGAGATCGACAAGCTGGGCAGCGGCGTGCAGGGCGATCCCGCCGCGGCATTGCTGGAAGTGCTGGACCCGGAACAGAACGGTACTTTCCGCGACAACTACCTCGGCGTGCCGTTCGACCTGTCGCGGGTGATGTTCATTGCCACGGCGAACGTGCTCGACCAGATTCCGGCGCCGCTGCGCGATCGCATGGAGGTGATCGAGCTGCCGGGCTACACCCAGGAAGACAAGCTCGCGATCGCCCGGCGCTACCTGCTCGATCGCCAGCGGCGGGCGGCAGGACTGAGCGCGGCCCAGTGCGAGGTCACCGACGCGGCGATCGAGGCCGTGATCGGTGGCTACACCCGCGAGGCGGGCTGTCGCAACCTGGAACGCGAGCTGGGCAAGCTGTGTCGCCATGCGGCGCTGAGGGTGGCGATGGGGGAAGCCGGGATCCAGCGGATCGACGCCGCCGACCTGCCCGCCATGCTCGGGCCGGTGCGCTTCGAGCCCGAGGTCGCCTTGCGGACCGGCGTGCCGGGAGTCGCCACGGGCCTCGCCTGGACGCCGGTGGGCGGCGAAATCCTGTTCGTCGAAGCGAGCCGGGCGCCGGGCAGCGGCCGACTGATCCTCACCGGCCAACTCGGCGAGGTGATGAAGGAAAGCGCCCAGGCCGCGCTGAGCCTGCTGAAGGCGCGCGCAGCGACCTTGGGCCTCGATCCCATGGCTTTCGACGGACAGGACATCCATGTGCACGTCCCGGCCGGCGCGATCCCGAAGGACGGCCCCAGCGCGGGCGTGGCGCTGTTCACGGCGCTCGCCTCGCTTTTCCTGGGCCGCACGGTGCACGCGAATGTCGCCATGACCGGCGAAATCACGCTGCGCGGGCTGGTGCTGCCGGTCGGCGGGATCAAGGAAAAGGTACTGGCCGCACATCGGGCCGGCATCGGCCATGTGTTGCTGCCCGCCCGCAACCGCCGCGACTTCGAGGACATCCCCGAGACGGTGCGCCGGCAGATGGCATTTTCCTGGCTGGAGAGCGTCGATGATGCGCTGGCACAGGCCCTGACGGGCGCGTCGTGACAGCGGCTCGCCGGGCCAGCGGGAGCACGCCGAGCAGCCGCCATGCCGGTCTTTAAAATCCCGATCGGCGCCGCCACAATAGGGCCGTACCCTGCCGACGCCCGCCGGGAAGCGCGACCGCTACGCCTGCGGGGCCCGAGAATTTCCGGAGTCGATTTACGCGTATGATGGAATCCGATCCGCCCGACCATGGCGACGCCTCGGCCACGGTCGAAACGGCCAAGCCCAAGCTCAAGCCGCCGCCGCTGTTCAAGGTGGTGCTGCTGAACGACGACTTCACGCCCATGGAATTCGTCGTGCACGTGCTGGAACGCTTCTTCGGCATGGATCGCAACATGGCGACCCACGTGATGCTGCAGGTGCACACCCAGGGCAAGGCCGTGTGCGGTGTCTATCCGGCGCAGATTGCCGAAACCAAGGTCGCGCAGGTCAATGATTATGCACGCAAGCACCACCACCCGCTGATGTCCTCGCTCGAGGAGGCTTGAGCGCTTCGATTGTCGTTCTCCGGAAATCCTGGGGTGGCCCAGGATCGTGTCGGGTCACCGGTCTCTGCCGTGGAGCATCTGTCATGTTGAGCAAAGAGCTGGAATTCGCCATCAACGCTGCCTTCACCGGCGCCCGCGGCAAGCGGCACGAGTTCATCACGGTCGAGCACCTGCTGCTGGCTCTGCTCGACAACGCCCTGGTTGCCGAGGCACTGCGCTCCTGCGGCGCCGATCTCGTCCAACTGGGGCGGGAATTGCGTGAATACATCGACAGCCACACGCCGCTGGTCGACGCGTCCGAATCACACGACGTCCAGCCGACTCTGGGCTTTCAGCGGGTCCTGCAGCGCGCCTTCTTTCACGTGCAGTCATCCGGCAAGAAGGAAGTCACGACCCTCAACGTCCTGGTGGCGATCTTCAGCGAGCAGGACGCGCAGGCGGTCTTCCTGCTGAGCAAGCAGTCCGTGTCACGGCTGGACGTGGTCAACTACATCTCTCACGGCATCCGCAAGCTCCACGACCACGACGAGCCGGAAGCCTCGCCGGTGCAAGGCGAGTCGGGCGATGGCTCGGCCGAACGGGAGGAAAACGCCAGCCCGCTCGACCTCTACGCCGCCAATCTCAACCTCCGGGCCCGGCGCGGGCGCATCGATCCCCTGATCGGCCGGGAGGGCGAAGTCGAGCGGGTGGTCCAGATCCTCTGCCGCCGCCGCAAGAACAACCCCTTGCTGGTCGGCGAGGCCGGCGTGGGCAAGACCGCGATCGCCGAGGGGCTGGCCTGGCTCATCACCCAGGGGCGCGTGCCGGAGATCCTTCAGGACGCGACCATCTATGCGCTGGACCTGGGGGCGCTGGTGGCGGGCACGAAGTACCGCGGCGATTTCGAGAAACGCCTGAAGGGTGTATTGACGCAGCTGCGCAAGCAGAAGGGCGCCGTGCTGTTCATCGACGAGATCCACACCCTGATCGGCGCCGGCTCGGCCTCCGGTGGGGTGATGGACGCCTCGAACCTGCTCAAGCCCATGCTGGCGTCCGGCGAACTGAAGTGCATCGGCTCGACCACCTACCAGGAATACCGCGGCATTTTCGAGAAGGACCGTGCACTGGCGCGGCGCTTCCAGAAGATCGACGTGCCCGAACCAACGGTCGATGAAACCTATCAGATCCTCAAAGGCTTGCAGCGTCATTTTGAGGAATTTCACAAAGTGCGCTATACCCAGCCGGCCTTGCGCGCTGCGGCGGAACTGTCGGCCCGCTACATCACCGATCGCCACCTGCCCGACAAGGCCATCGACATCGTGGACGAGGCAGGCGCCAGCCTTCAGCTGGTTCCGGAGGCCCGGCGGCGCAAGACGGTGACGGCGGGGGATGTCGAGGCGATCGTGGCCAAGATGGCGCGCATTCCGGCCAAGCAGGTGTCGCGGACCGATCGCGAGACCATGCGCAACCTGGAACGCGACCTGAAGCTCGTCATCTATGGCCAGGACGCGGCCATCAACACCCTGGCCAATGCGATCAAGACCAACCGCTCCGGCCTCGGGCATCCCGATCGGCCCATCGGCAGCTTCCTGTTCGCGGGCCCCACGGGCGTCGGCAAGACCGAGGTCACGCGGCAGCTGGCCCACGTCCTCGGCATCGAGCTGATCCGCTTCGACATGTCGGAGTATATGGAGCGCCACACCGTGTCGCGCCTGATCGGCGCGCCGCCCGGCTACGTCGGCTTCGATCAGGGGGGGCTGCTGACCGATGCCGTGCTCAAGACGCCGCATGCGGTGGTGCTGCTCGACGAGATCGAAAAGGCGCATCCGGATGTGTTCAATCTGCTGCTGCAGGTGATGGATCACGGCACGCTGACGGACAACAATGGCCGCAAGGTCGATTTCCGCAACGTGATCCTGGTGATGACCACCAATGCCGGGGCCGAAGCCATGCAGCGGCCGTCCATGGGATTCACCCTGCAGAATCACCAGACCGATGTGATGGAAACGATCAAACGGGGTTTTGCCCCGGAATTCCGCAACCGGCTCGACGCCATCGTGCAATTCCAGCCGCTCGATGCCACGACCATCCTGCATGTGGTCGACAAGTTCCTGACCCAGCTGGAGGTCCAGCTGGAGGGCAAGCGGGTGGTGCTGGCGGTGACCGATGCGGCGCGCGCCTGGCTGGCCGAGCGCGGCTACGATCCGCAGATGGGCGCGCGGCCCATGGCGCGGGTGATCCAGGAACACATCAAGCGACCGCTGGCGGATGAGATCCTGTTCGGACGCCTGACCGAAGGCGGTCGGGTCCGGGTGGATGCGCAGGATGACGGTCTGGCGCTCGAGATCGAGTCGCGCGTCGCAGCCGTCTAACGGCCCCGGAAGACGATGCGGCCCTTGGTGAGGTCGTAAGGCGTCAGCTGGACGGTGACCGTGTCGCCGGTCAGGATCCGGATGTAGTGCTTGCGCATCTTGCCGGAAATGTGGGCCATCACGATGTGCCCGTTGTCGAGCTGAACCCGGAAGGTGGTGTTGGGCAGGGTATCGATGACCTTGCCCTGCATTTCGATCATATCTTCTTTGGACATGGCAACCTGATCGGCTTGGGGGCGAAAGGCCCCGGAAGGGCTGGGATTGTCCTACATGGCAGGCGCTTGTTCAACGGCCGCGCGGCGGCCGACGGCGCCTGCGGGGGTGCGCAAGTCCTCATCGAGCGACTCGAGCGGCCCCGACGGCTCTTCGGCCAGCGCGCCGGCCAGCTCCCTCAGGAAGCGCGCCCGCGGCCACGATTCGGCGCCCATGCGCAGCAGGTGCGGCGAGGCGACCTGCGCGTCGATCAAGCGGAAATCCCTGCGTGCGAGTTGTTCTCCGGCGATGATCATCAGCATCTTCGAGGCATCCCGCACGCGACTGAACATGGATTCGGCAAAGAACGCCCGGCCCAAGGCCAGCCCGTAGATGCCGCCGATCAAACGCGCGCCGTCCCAGAGCTCAAAGGAATGCGCCACACCGAGCCGGTGCAGACGGGCATAGGCAAGCTGCATCTCCGCCACGAGCCAGGTGCCTGAAGCGGGCCCACGCGGCGCCGCGCAGCCCTCCAGCACCGCGACGAAGGCCTCGTCCAGGCTGGCCCGGAAGGGGCTTTTCCGCATGGATCGGGCCAGCCGCCGCGAGCAATGCACGGCGCCCGGACGCAGCACCGCACGCGGATCGGGCGACCACCACAGGATGGGATCGTCGGGGCCATACCAGGGAAAGATGCCGCGCCGGTAGGCCGCGAGCAGCCGCGCCGGAGACAGATCGCCACCCATGGCCAGCAGTCCGTCGGGTTCACGCAGCGCGCGAGCGGGATCCGGAAAGCCGTCGACCGGATCACCCCGACGTAGCACCGGGATCATGCCGCGGCGGATTTCAGCGGGCTGTGCGCGGCCATGTCGGCCGCATAACGCGCCACCCAGCGCGCTTCCTGAACCAGAAAGTCACCGATGGCGCGGCTCAGTTCGGGGTGGGCGATGGTGTGCAGTGAATGGCTGAGATGCGGAAGAAAGCCCCGCGGCAGCTTGTGCTCGCCCTGTGTCCCCGGGTCATAGGCGACGAGCCCATGCTGGATGCAGTATTCGATGCTCTGGTGATAGCACAGCTCGAAATGCAGGCTGTCCCAGGGTCCGCGTGCGCCCCAGTAGCGGCCGTAGAGCGTCGTGGCATCGCGGAAGGCGAGCGCCGCGCCGACCGGCTCGCTGCCGTCGAGTGCCACGAACAGGACCAGCTGATGCGCCAGCGGCGCGCTGATGGTTTCGAAGAAGGCCTGGCTCAGATAGGGCTGGTGCCCATGGCGGTAGAAGGTGTCGGCCAGCAGCGGATAGATGGCGTCCCACCGCGCGGGTGTCATGTCCTGCCCCGTCCACACCGCGACCCGCAGACCGGACTCATCGACCCGTCGCCGCTCACGCCGGATCTTCTTGCGCTTGTCGGCGCTGAAGGTCGACAGATGGGCCTCGAAATCGGTGAAGCCCTGGTTGTGCCAACGGAATTGACACGCCACGCGCGGTTTCATGCCGGTTGCCAGCGCCCAGTGCTGCGCCAGCGCTTCGTCGGGAAACAGGCAGTGAAAGGATGAAAACCCTTCGCGCGCCATCAGCGCCAGCGCCGCCTTCAGCAGCTCCTGATGGAGCACCGTCGCCTCCGGCGCCGTCGGCAGGGCGCGCGGCCCGGTGACGGGCGTGAAGGGAATCGCATTCACCAGCTTGGGGTAATACTCGAGTCCCAGACGGTCATAGGCGTCGGCCCAGGAAAAATCGAACACGAACTCG
This sequence comes from Pseudomonadota bacterium, assembly GCA_002862965.1. Taxonomy (GTDB): domain Bacteria; phylum Pseudomonadota; class Gammaproteobacteria; order UBA5335; family UBA5335; genus Macondimonas. Next base: position 4,175 of record PKCW01000211.1, on the reverse strand, counting down.
CCCATCGAATGGGTTTTTTCATAGAGTGGCAGGGCGGCACAGAGACGACCCTTGTCGTAAGCCGCTACATGCCGAGGCGTCCAGCCTGTCTGGATTGCGACACAGCCGGACCGTTCGAGCGCCTGCAGGAACTCATGGCGCAGGAAAGGATAGCCGCAGGAATTCAGCGCATTCCATTGATCGGCGTCGATGTCGTCGATGCCGCGATGAAACTGGATGTCCAGGGACATGGACGGACTCTTGCATTGTCGAGGCTGGGTTCCATTGTATGCCCGTCCGCCGCGAACGGCCCCTTTTTCCGGAGATCCGACATGCGCATTGCCATTCCGAAAGAAGTCAAGCCCCATGAAGGCCGTGTGGCCCTCACGCCGGAGTCCTGCCGGGCACTCATCGGCCGGGGGCACGCCGTCATCCTGCAAACGCAGGCCGGGGAGGCCAGCGGCTATCCCGACGCGCTCTATCAAAAGGCCGGGGTCGAGATCGCAGCCGATGCCGCGGCCACCTACGGCGCCGGCGAACTGATCGTCAAGGTCAAGGAACCGATCCCGCCCGAGTGGCCGCTGCTCCGCGCCGACCACCGGCTGTTTTCGTTTCTGCATCTGGCGGCCGCGCCCGAACTGGTCGCGGCCCTGTGCGGCATCGGACTGAGCGCCTGGGCCTTCGAGACGGTGCGCGCCGGGGACCACTATCCACTGCTCACCCCCATGAGCCGGATCGCCGGCGTGTTGGCCATCCATCAGGGCGCGCACTGGCTGCAGGGCGTCAGCGGCGGGCGCGGGGTCTTGCTGGGCCGGATGACCGGCGTGCCCAGAGCGCGCGTCGTGGTGGTCGGCTGTGGTCAGGCGGGATTGGCTGCGATCGGGACCGCTGCGGCACTGGACGCCGAGGTGACGGCATTCGACCTGAAGCCCGCGGCGCTCGATGCGGCTGCGGCCCTGGGCGCCAATGTGACGGCCCTGTATCCCGATGCGGAAATGCTGGCGACCGCGGTTGCCGAAGCGGATCTGGTGGTGGGCGCCGTGCTGGTGCCGGGACGCCGGGCGCCCGCCGTGATCACCGAGGCCATGGTGCAGCGCATGCGTCCGGGCAGCGTGATCGTCGATATCTCCATCGATCAGGGCGGGTGCGTGGAAACCATGGAGCCGCGTGGGTATGATGACCCCGCCTACCGACGCCACGGGGTCTGGCATCTCGGGGTGGCCAATCTGCCGGGCGCCGTGCCCCGGACCGCATCGCAGGCGCTGTCCGCTGCCCTGTCGCCCTACGTGGCGGCGCTGGCGGACGGAGCGGCGGCGGGGGCGGCGGCCGCATCGCTGGCGGCGGCCTTGAGCATCCACCGGGGCGAGGTCGTGGATGATCGGGTGCGCAGCTGAGCGCGCCTTCCTGATGTCGAGAGGATTGCCTTGTCGCGAACGCCTGTATCCGGGCCATCCCGTGCACCCCAGTCCGGAACGCCGGGGCGTGGCCTGCGCGAGGCCGCTCTGCTGCTGGCGCTGTCGTTCGCGGGCTTTCTGGCGACGGCGCTGCTGAGTTTTCACGTCGACGATCCCGCCTGGAGCCAGATCGGCGACACCGGGCCGGTCCGCAATCGCGGCGGCGTGCTGGGCGCCTGGCTCGCCGATTTTCTGCTGACGGCCTTCGGTTATCTCGCCTACGGCCTGCCGCTGGCGATCCTTTATGCGGGGTGGCGCCATTTCAAGGGACAGGCGCGGAACACGACGTCGGGCGTGGACAGGAGCACGCGGCTCGTCGGCGGTTTGCTGGCGTTTCTCGCAGCGAGCGGACTCTCGGCACTGCACCTGCGCGAAGACCTGGTCACACTGCCGCGCGGGGCAGGCGGCTGGATCGGCGACCGCATCGCCGAGGCGGCGCTGGCCGCCTTCAATCCCCTGGGGTCCACGCTGATCCTCTTGCCGCTGATGCTGATCGGCATCACGCTGGCCACGCATCTGTCCTGGATCGCCTTGGCCGATCGCACCGGGCGCGGGGTCATGCAGGCCCTGAGGCTCGCCGCTGATCGCTATCGGCGCTGGCAGGGGCGCCGCGCGCAGCGCGCCGACGCCGCTGCCACGCGGCCCGAGGCACCCGTTCCGCGTCCGGCACCACCCAAGCCGAGTCTCAAGCCCGCAGCGGGCGCTGTGCGCATCGAGCCGCCACCACAACCGGTCAAGCCCAGCGATCGCGCCGAACGCGAGCGTCAGGTGCCCATCTTCACGGATCGCCCGGACTCGCCCTTGCCGCCGCTGGCACTGCTGGATGAGCCCCGGCCGAGCGAGGCGGCCTACACCCCCGAGGCGCTCGAGGGCCTCTCGCGGCTGGTGGAAATCAAGCTCGCCGACTTCGGGGTCACGGTGAAGGTGGTTGCGGTGCATCCGGGGCCGGTCATCACCCGTTTCGAACTGCAGCCGGCGCCGGGCGTCAAGGTGAGTCAGATCTCGGGACTGGCCAAGGATCTGGCGCGCGCCCTGTCGGCGGTCAGCGTGCGGGTGGTGGAGGTGATCCCGGGAAAGTCCGTGGTGGGCCTGGAAATTCCCAATCCCCAGCGCGAACTGGTCTGCCTGAGCGAGATCCTGCGCTCGCAGGCCTATGACGACGCCGCATCCCCGTTGACCCTGGCCCTGGGCAAGGACATCGGCGGTCAGCCGATCGTCGCCGATCTCGGCCGCATGCCACATCTGCTGGTGGCGGGGACCACCGGATCGGGTAAATCGGTGGCCATCAACGCCATGCTGCTCAGCCTGCTCTACAAGGCCAGCGCCGAGCAGGTGCGGCTGATTCTCGTCGATCCCAAGATGCTGGAGCTGTCGGTCTACGAGGGCATCCCGCATCTGCTGGCGCCCGTGGTCACCGACATGCGCGATACCGCCAACGCCCTGCGCTGGTGTGTCACCGAGATGGACCGGCGCTATCGCCTCATGGCGACCTTGGGGGTGCGCAACATCGCGGGGCTCAACCGGCGCGTGGCCGAGGCCGCTCAGAGCGGGATGCCGCTGACCGATCCCTTGCGCCCGTTCGACGAGGCGGGCGAGCCGGTGCCGCTGGCCGCGCTGCCCTATCTGGTCGTGGTCATCGACGAGCTGGCCGATCTCATGATGGTGGCCGGCAAGAAGGTCGAGGAACTCATCGCCCGGCTGGCGCAGAAGGCGCGCGCCGCGGGGATACACCTGATTCTGGCGACCCAGCGGCCTTCCGTGGATGTGATCACCGGCCTGATCAAGGCCAACATCCCGACGCGCGTCGCTTTTCAGGTCTCCAGCAAGATCGACTCGCGCACCATTCTCGACCAGATGGGCGCCGAGGCGCTCCTGGGTCACGGCGACATGCTCTACCTGCCGCCGGGCACGGGCTACCCGCAGCGCGTGCATGGCGCGTTCGCCTCCGACGCGGAAGTGCACCGCGTCGTCAATCACCTGAAGGAGCTCGGCGCGCCCGAATACATCGACGAAATCCTGCAGGGGCCCGAGGAGGACGCCGGCAGCTTCACCGGCAGCGAGGGCAGTGATGACCCTGAGCGGGACCCCTTGTACGACGAGGCGCTGCGGCTCGTCACCGAATCGCGCAAGGCTTCGGTCTCGGGCGTGCAGCGCCGCCTGCGCATCGGCTACAACCGGGCGGCGCGGCTGGTCGAGGCGATGGAGCGTGCCGGTGTCGTCGGCACCTTGCAGCCGAACGGCTCGCGCGAAGTGCTGGCCCCGCCGCCGGCGGGTCAGGATTGAGTCGTGAGAATCAACCCAGCGGAGAGAACGATGCGGATGGGCATGCGCCTGATCGGGGCGTGGATGGTGTGGCTGGCCGGCGCCGGGGCGGCCTGGGCCGGCGGTCTGCAGGAACTGGAGGCGTTCAACGCCCGGGTGCGCAGCTTCGAGGCGCGCTTCGTGCAGACCGTGCCGGCCGCGCAGGGCCAGGCGGCGCGCAGCGAACAGGGCCGGATCTGGATCGCCCGGCCGGGGCGGTTTCGCTGGGAATACGAAGGTGGCTCGGATCAGGTCATCCTGAGCGACGGCAAGACGCTGCAGCTCTACGATCGCCCGCTGGCGCAGGTGACCCGCCGGCCGCTGGATCAGGAGCTGGCGGCCACGCCGGCGGTGCTGCTGAGCGGGCAGGGCGACCTGTCGGCGCAGTTTGTGATCACCGAGGACCCGGCGCGCGAGGGGCTCGCGTGGGTGACGCTCACG
>PKCW01000061.1 GCA_002862965.1 Pseudomonadota bacterium | reverse complement strand
GGCATCAGCGCCTGCCTGCTCGGCGAGCCGGTGCGTTACGACGGCGGCCACAAGCGCGATCGCTACATACTCGAGGCGCTTGCGCCGCATTTCGCGTTTCGCCCCCTCTGCCCGGAAATGGCGATCGGGCTGGGCGCGCCGCGGCCGCCGCTGCGTCTGGTGCAGGAGGGCGCGGCGGTGCGGGCGCGCGGCATTGCCGATCCATCGCTCGACGTCACCGCGGACCTGGCGGACTACGGGTGGCGCATCGCGGCCGATGCGCAGGAGCTCAGCGGCTATCTGTTCAAGGCCCGCTCGCCGAGCTGCGGCATGGCGCGCGTCAAGGTGCATGATCCGAACGGCAACGCCCACCACCGCGGCCGCGGCATCTACGCCGACGCCATCCTGAACAGCCTGCCGCTGCTGCCGGCGGAAGAGGAAGGCCGGCTCCAGGATGCCGCGTTGCGGGAGAACTTTCTCGAGCGGGTCTATGCCTACGCCCGCTGGCGCGCCCTCCTGGCGATCGGCGCAACGCCGGAAGCGCTGGTGCGATTCCATACTCGACACAAGCTGCTGCTGATGGCTCATGGCACCGAGCCCTTGCGCGCCCTCGGCCACGTCGTGGCCGATCTGGGCCGGACTCCACTGGCCGACGCCACGGCGCACTACGGGCACGCATTCATGCGGGCGCTGCGTTACCGCGCCACCCGCACACGCCATGCGAATGTGCTCTACCACGCCATGGGCTATCTGAAAAAGCCGCTCGGGCCATCGGACAAAACCGAGATCGACGAGGCAATCACGGCCTATCGACTGGGCCAGGTGCCGCGCATCGTGCCCGTCACCCTGATGCGTCATCATCTGCGCCACCACCCCCACCCCTATCTGATCCAGCAGGTCTACTGGAACTGGGCGCCGCCTGACCTCGGGTTGTGGAACCAGACCTGAAAAAAACGCCGGGTTTCCCCGGCGCAACATCAGGCAACAAGAGGCTGAGAGGGTGACATCAAAAGGCGTACTGCCAGCCGAGCACGGCTGCCCAGTCCGTCTCCAATTGCGGGCCGTCCAGACGCTGGGCGACCGGCAAGAGGACTTCCAATCCCAGGCGATGGCCCCGCAAAGGGCCCTCCGGGACATAAAAATTGGCGCCGACCCCGACGTCGACCCGTTCGCCGCCTTGGGCGCGCGGATCGGCGGCGGGGGACATGGTGGGCGAAATCCGCGCGTCCCGACCGTCGATGTTGCCCCAGGCGGCAACGGCCAGGCGCAGCGAGGTGCTCACGGCCGGCGTCCAGCCGTAGGCGAGCCAGCCGGTCAGGTCGGCGCGATGGCCGAGGGTGTAGCCCTCGTCGTTCTCGCCGGTGCGGAGGGTGGCGATGCCCTGTCCGCCCCAGGACCAGCGCTCGCCCTGACCGACATAGGTGAGGCCGGGCTTGAGATCGTAGGTCCCCGAACCGAGCTGCATGGGGTATTCCAGTCGCATCGCCATCGGCGCGCCGTGCTCCCCATGGGGCATGTCGTCCTTTTCGGTGATGCTGCCGGTCGGGACACTGAGCCCCAGGCTGGCGATGGCCTGATGCGCGCTCGTCACCGGCGTCAGGCGATACAGCGCGGACAGCGAGACATCGCCCACGCCGTCCGAGGCCATGTCGTAGGGCACGGGCGCATGATCGCCATGGCTGTGCAACTCGGCGCTCATGTCCATGGTGAGGTACGGGACCATGGCCATCAGCGTCCAGCGATCCGTCGGGGCGTACATCACCTCGACCATGTGCATGGCCATGTCCATGTCCCGCGGCGCGTTGTGGTAGCCGTAGCCGCCTGCGGCGGCGCTGCCGTAGGTCGCTTCCTTGGACACCGCATCCGTGCCGTCCCGCAAGCCTTCCTGATGCATCGGCATGTAGCGGTAGCCGACCATCCACTCGCCGGCCTTGTGCACGTGATCGCCCATCACGCCGATGGGCGCATGCGCATCGGCGCGCGCACCCTGCCAATCCTCGTGCGCCGGCGCCACACCGGTCGCAGCGGTCAGCGCGAGGGCGCCCGCACGACGGGCAAGACGTGAGGTGGCAGGGCTTCGGAACATGGGCGGGTTTCTCGCACGTGGATTGGGTTCGTGTTCAACCATGGCGAGAAAGTCTAACGGGGGGCGCGACCGCGCGGAATGTGACACATTGCCGCACCCCCAAGGCGGCGCGGGCGTCAGGCAGAAAGCGGCGCAGGCGAGGGCGCCGATGCGGGCGCGACCGGCGCGTAGCCGCGGCGCTTGCAGGCGCGCACCGCGCGGTTCCAGAGGTGGATCGCCTCGGGATAGTCGGCGCAGGGGGTGGTCCTGCGGGTTCCGCCGCCGCCTTGCACGTCGCCGGCGACGCGCGTGACCACCCAGCCGAACAGGTCCGGCTGCAGCCGCAATTCCACATAGCGCGCCTCGCGTTGCAGGCGCACGAACTGCCAGGGCATCGCCGGCATGGCTTCAGTACATTCCGGTCTGCAGCCGCGCGACCTCGGACATGCGGCTCTGGTCCCACGGCGGCTCGAAGGTCAGCTCCACGCTCACCCGCCGCACCGTCGGCACGGCCGCCACCTTGGCGCGCACCTCGTCGGCCAGGATGTCCCCCATGCCGCAGCCCGGCGCGGTGAGCGTCATGCGGATGTGCACGGCGCGTCCGCCTTCGGGCAGGGTTTCCACCTGCCGGTCGTAGATCAGGCCCAGATCGAGGATGTTGATCGGAATCTCCGGATCGAAGCAGGTCTTGAGCTGATCCTCGATGCACGCCTCCACGGCCGCGTCACCGGCGTCCTCGGGGAGCACCGGCCCGCTCGGCACCTCGCGCCCCAGCGCATCGGCGTCCTTGCCCGCGATGCGCACCAGATTGCCGCCGTAGTAGACCGTGAAGCTGCCGCCCAGAGCCTGGGTGATGCGCACCTCGGCGCCTTCGGGCATCACGACGGTATCGCCCGCCGGGATCAGGACCCCCAGGCAATCGCGGGACAGCGTGGCGTAGTCGGCGGGCTGGGTGTACATGGCGGGCCTCACTCGGTGACGACGGGGGTGAGTTCCCCCTGCAGCGCGGCATGCAGGGTGTGCCACGACAGGGTGGCGCATTTGACCCGCGCAGGGTAATCCTTGACGCCCGCGAGGGCTGCCAGCTTGCCCAGCCGGGCCGGATCGCCGCTGGCGGTGCCGGTGAGCAGCGCGTGCATATCGGCGAACAGCACTTCGGCCTCGGCCACGGTCTTGCCCATGACCGCCTCGGTCATGAGGCTGGCCGACGCCGTGGAAATGGCGCAGCCGCTGCCCACGAAGCTCACGTCGGCAATGCGTCCGTCCTCGATCTTCGCGTACACCGACAGCTTGTCGCCGCAGAGCGGGTTGTAGCCCTCGGCGATGCGCACCGCGCCGGCCATGGGGCGGAAATTGCGGGGATTGCGGTTGTGATCGACGATGATGTCCTGATAGAGCTCGCGCAGATCCATCAACCCCGCCCTCCGAACAGCTTGCGCGCGCCTTCGAGCGCCGTCACCAGCGCGTCGACATCGCCGCGCGTGTTGTAACAGGCGAACGAGGCCCGCGCCGTGGCCGGCACGCCGTAAAAGTCCATCACCGGCATGGCGCAATGGTGGCCGGCGCGGATCGCCACGCCGGCATGATCGAGGATGGTTCCGAGATCGTGCGGATGCACGCCGTCCAGCACGAAGGAAACGACGCCGGCCCGATCGCGCGCGGTGCCGATGAAGCGCAGGCCGGGGATGGCACCGAGACGCTCCAGGGCATACGCCGTCAGCGCCGCTTCGTGCGCGGCGATCCGCTCGATGCCCAGCGATTCGACATACGCCAGCGCAGCGCCGAGGCCCACCGCCTCGGCGATGGCCGGGGTGCCGGCCTCGAACTTGTAGGGCAGATCGTTCCAGGTGCTGCCCGCGAAATGCACCGTGCGGATCATGTCGCCCCCGCCCTGCCAGGGCGGCATGGCCTCCAGCACCTCGCGCCGGCCGTAGAGCACGCCGATGCCGGTCGGGCCATAGAGCTTGTGGGCGGAAAAGGCGTAGAAATCGCAATCCAGCGCCTGCACATCGACGCGCTGGTGCGGCACGCCCTGCGCCCCGTCGATCAGCACCATCGCCCCGGCCGCCCGCGCCTGCGCCGTGAGCTCGGCCACCGGGTTGACGGTCCCGAGCGCATTGGAGACATGGGCGACGGCGAAGATGCGCGTGCGCGGCCCCAGCAGTTGCCCGAACGCCGCGTGGTCGATCTCGCCCGCCGGCGTGATGGGCACCACCTTGAGCGCGGCGCCGGTCTGCTCGCAGACCATCTGCCAGGGCACGGTGTTGGAGTGATGCTCCAGGTGCGTGATGAGAATCTCGTCGCCGGGCCCGAGGCGCGGGCGCGCGTAGCTCTGGGCCACGAGATTGATCGCCTCGGTGGTGCCGCGCACGAAGATGATTTCCTCGCGCGCGCGGGCATTCAGGAAGGCCTGCACGTGGTCGCGCGCGCCTTCGTAGAGGGCGGTGGCCCGCTCCGACAGCGTGTGCACGCCGCGATGGACGTTGGCATTGGCCTCGCGGTAATAGCGGTCCATGGCCTCGAGCACGGCGCGCGGCTTCTGCGCCGTCGCCGCGTTGTCGAGGTAGATCAGCGGCTGGCCGTGGATCCGCTGGTCGAGGATGGGAAAATCGCGCCGTACCCGCGCCACGTCGTAGGTCTCGGGCAGGTTCGGGGTGGGAATTGCCGTCATGATGGACTCCTCTCAGGCCGTCGCCGCGACCGGCGAGCGCGTCTCGATCCCGTCGAACACCCAGTCCAGCACGCCCGCCACCGGCACATCGGGCAAGGCCGCGCGCGCGAACGAGGCGACGAGCAGGGCGCGGGCCGCGTCGCGGTCCAGTCCGCGGCTGCGCAGATAGAACAGGGCCGCCTCGTCGAGCTGCCCGACGCTCGCCCCGTGGCTGCATTGCACGTCGTCCGCCAGAATCTCGAGCGCCGGCCGGGTCACGACCTCGGCGCGCCGCGAGAGCAGCAGCGTGGCGTTGCCCTGCCGCGCGGTGATGCCCTGGGCGCCGGCCGCCACCGCCACGCCACCGCCGAAGACCGCACGGGCGCGATCCTCGAGCACGGCGCGCGTCTGCTGCCGGCTGTGGGTGTGCGGCGCCTCGTGCCGGATGACGATCTCGTTGTCCGCCCGCAGCGCGCGACGCCCCTGCACCAGCCCATGCAGGTTCACCGTGGCGCCGGGCTCGGCGAGGGCGACGTCCAGCTCGCGCCGCACCCAGCCGGCGCCGGCGTCGATCAGCCACACCTCCAGCCGGCTGTCGCGGGCGCAACGGACCGCCACCTGGCTCAGGCCGAACGCACCGGCGCCGGATTGATCGACCACCAGCAGCTTGAGCACGGCGCCTGCCTCGAGCGCGATCTCGATCGCGCTGTTCAGGAAACCGCCGGCCTCGGGCGCGCCGGCCTGATGGACCACCACCGTGGCCGCGGCATGGGCGCCCAGCCGGATCGCGACACGCGGATGCGCCGCCAAGGCCGGCTGGTCGGCCGACGACCACCACAGCAGGTGCACGGGCTCGGCGAGGACGACGCCGGCATCGAGCGCCAACCCGGCGCCGTGGCGGAAGCCCAGCGCATTGAGCGCGGCGAAGCCGTCCCGCTCCGGCGCAATCTGGGCGCCGACGCCCTCGGGGTCTGTTTCCAGCGCCCACATGCGGGCACCGGGCGCCAGCTCGGCGGCATCCAGCGCCGGCGCCGGCTGGCCGGCGACCCAGACACGGCGCACGGCGCCGGCCAGTTGCGGCAGATCCGATGGGGCATCCACCTCGACCGGCAGCGCGTCCACGGCAAAGCGCCGCGCCAGAAGTTCGCCGGGGTCGGTATGGCGCCAGGATTCCGGTGCGCCGCCCGGCAGTCCCGCGGCCGCCAGATGCACCGCGCCGCGCGCCGCCAGCGCCGGAATCGGCGTCGCCGCGCCGGCATAGGCGTCGAGGTAGGCGCGCACCGCCGCCATGGCCGCCTCGCTCATGCGCCCGCTCCGGCCACCACGGCGCCGTAACCCTCGGCCTCCAGCTCGCGCGCCAGTTCCTTGCCACCCGAACGCACGATGCGCCCGCCCGCCAGCACATGGACGAAGTCGGGGGTCACATAGTCCAGCAGGCGCTGGTAGTGCGTCACCAGGATCATGGCCCGATCGGGCGAGCGCAGGGCCTCGATGCCGCGTGAGACCACCTTCAGCGCATCGATGTCGAGTCCCGAGTCGATCTCGTCCAGGATCGCCAGCCGCGGCTGCAGGATCAGCATCTGCAGGATCTCGTTGCGCTTTTTCTCGCCGCCCGAGAAGCCTTCGTTGACCGAGCGGCGCAGGAATTCCTCGGGGATGCCCATGAACGTCATCTGTTCGCGCACCAGGCGCAGGAACTCGAAGGCGTCGAGCTCGGGCTCGCCGCGATGCCGGCGCTGCGCGTTCAGGCTCGCCTTGAGCAGGTAGACGTTGTTCACTCCCGGGATCTCGACCGGATACTGGAAGCCCAGGAACACGCCTTCGCGGGCGCGCGCCTCCGGTGCCAGAGCGAGCAGATCCTGCCCGCGATAGTGCACCGCGCCGCCGGTGTGCACATAGCCCTCGCGCCCGGCGAGCACCGCCGCCAGCGTGCTCTTGCCAGAGCCGTTCGGCCCCATGATGGCGTGGATCTCGCCCGCGTTGACCTTGAGGCTGAGGCCCTTGAGGATGGGGCGATCCTCCACGCTCACCTGCAAATCGTCGATCTGTAGCATGGATCTTGGCTTCCCGAGGGCCTGCGCCCCGTCTGGTTTGAAAAAAGGACTCAGCCCACGGCGCCTTCGAGCGACACGGACAACAGCTTCTGCGCCTCGACGGCGAACTCCATCGGCAGCACCTGGAACACGTCCTTGCAGAAGCCGTTGACGATCATGTTCACGGCATCCTCCGCGCTGATCCCGCGCTGGCGGCAATAGAAAAGCTGGTCCTCGCCGATGCGCGAGGTCGTCGCCTCGTGCTCCACCTGCGCGCTGGGGTTCTTGACCTCGATGTAGGGCACGGTGTGCGCGCCGCAGCGATCGCCCATCAGCAAGGAGTCGCACTGCGTGTGGTTGCGCGCGCCATCGGCGCTCGGCAACACCTTCACCAGGCCGCGATAGGTCTGCTGGCCGTGGCGCGCGGAAATGCCCTTGGAGACGATGGTGCTGCGCGTGTTCGGGCCGATGTGGATCATCTTCGTTCCGGTGTCGGCCTGCTGGTGGTTGTTGGTGGTGGCGACCGAGTAGAACTCGCCCACCGAGCCCGCCCCGCGCAGGATGCAGCTCGGATATTTCCAGGTGATGGCCGAGCCGGTTTCCACCTGGGTCCAGGTGATCTTGGAGCGATCGCCCCGGCAATCGCCGCGCTTGGTGACGAAGTTGTAGATGCCGCCGCGCCCCTGCTCATCGCCGGGATACCAGTTCTGCACGGTCGAATACTTGATGGTCGCATCCTCCAGCGCCACCAGTTCGACCACGGCGGCATGAAGCTGGTTTTCATCGCGCATCGGCGCCGTGCAGCCCTCGAGGTAGGACACGTGGCTGCCGGCATCGGCGATGATCAGCGTGCGCTCGAACTGGCCGGTGTTGGCTGCGTTGATGCGGAAATAGGTGGACAGTTCCATCGGGCAGCGCACGCCCGGCGGCACGTAGACGAACGAGCCGTCGGTGAACACCGCCGCGTTCAGCGCCGCGTAGAAATTGTCGGTGTGCGGCACCACCGAGCCCAGATACTGGCGCACCAGTTCCGGATGCTCGCGCACCGCCTCGGAGAAAGAGCAGAAGATGACGCCGGCCTCGCGCAGCTTTTCCTTGAAGGTGGTGGCCACCGAGACGCTGTCGAACACGGCATCCACCGCCACGCCGGCCAGCCGCGCCCGCTCGTGCAGCGGAATCCCGAGCTTTTCGTAGGTTTCCAGCAGCTTGGGATCGACTTCGTCGAGGCTCTGGGGCGCATCGGCGCGGGATTTCGGCGCCGAGTAATAGGAAATCGCCTGGTAGTCGATGGGCGGATAGGCCACCTTGGCCCAGCGCGGCTCGCGCAAGGTCAGCCAGTGGCGATAGGCAGCCAGCCGCCATTCCAGCAGGAAGGCCGGCTCTTCCTTCTTGGCCGAGATGAGGCGGATGACCGACTCATCGAGCCCCGGCGGCACGGTGTCCGCTTCGATGTCGGTGATGAAGCCCGCCACATACTCGCGTTTGAGCAGGCGTTCCAGATCGTCCTTGCTCGATGCCATGTCAGCGTTCCTCTCGAATGAAATGGGGCGCGCGGCCCGTTACGGTGCCGCCGCGGATGGGCGCGGCTCGTGCCAGTGCAGGCGGTGCACCGGCGCGCTCATGCGATCGAGCGTCACGCCCCGCAAGGCCGAGCGCACCGCGCCGCTGATGAGGTCCCAATGACCCGGCAGGCTGCAACCGGCCTGCTGCGGACAGGCCGTTGCCGCGCGACTGCACTCGGTCAGCCCGAACGGGCCTTCGAGCGCCGCCACGACGTCCAGCACGGAAATCGCGGCGGGCGCCCGCGCCAGCCGGTAACCGCCGGCGACGCCGCGCACCGACTGCAACAGCCCGGTGCGCGTCAGCGCCTTCAGCAGCTTGCTCACCGTGGGCAGCGCAACGCCGCAGGCCGCCGCGATCTGCGCGCCGGTCTGCATGGTGTCGGGGTGGCGGGCCAGATGGGTCATCACCACCACGCCGTAGTCGGTCATCTTGCCGATCCGGAGCACAGCCCCTCCGCGCATAGGGGACCAAAGCAGTCCCCATTGTGCCACAGCGGGGAGCGGCGGTCATGCCGCCTGCGCAGCCGCCGCGTCGAGCGCCCGCTGCCGCGCGGCGTCGAGCGGGGGAATGGTCGGGCGGGGCGGGCTCGGCGGCGCGTTGCGTCGGGAGCCGGATCGGCGGCCGGCGCAGTCTGCGCATGGGCGCAACGGGGTATCATCGCGATGCCCGTCCCATCCGCAGCGGAGCGTCTCATGTCCTTCGATCCGGTCCTGCTGGCGCGGCTGCAGTTCGCGCTCACCATCAGCTTCCACATCCTGTTCCCCACGCTCACCATCGGCCTGGGGCTGTTCCTCGCGATCGTGGAGGGACTGTGGCTGCGCACCGGGCGCGCGGTCTATCTCACGCTGTATCGCTTCTGGCTCCGGATCTTCGCGCTCTCCTTCGGCATGGGCGTGGTTTCTGGTGTGGTGCTGTCCTACCAGTTCGACACCAACTTCGCGCGCTTTTCGGAGGCCACGGGCAACATCCTGGGGCCGCTGCTGGGCTACGAGGTGCTGACGGCGTTTTTTCTCGAGGCGAGCTTTCTCGGCGTCATGCTGTTCGGCATGAACCGGGTGCCGCCGCGACTGCATTTCGCGGCCACCTGCATCGTCTCGGTCGGCACCATGATCTCCGCGTTCTGGATCCTGGCCGCGAGCTCGTGGATGCACACGCCGGCCGGCTATCGGCTGGTGGACGGGATTTTCTACGTCGAGCGCTGGGTGGACGTGATCTTCAATCCCTCGTTCTTCTACCGCTTCCCGCACATGCTGCTGGCGTCCTTCCTGACCACTTCGCTGGTCGTGGCGGGCATCTCGGCCTGGCATCTGCAGGACATCCGCACCGCCGCCGTGGCGCGACCGGCCTTTTCGCTGGCCACCCTGGCGCTGGCGGTGCTGGCGCCGCTGCAGATCGTGATGGGGGATCTGCACGGCCTGCAGGTGCAACGCGATCAGCCCATGAAGGTGGCGGCGATGGAGGGCCTGTGGGAGACCACGGCCGGCGCGCCGCTGCTGCTCTTCGCCTGGCCGGACGCGGCACGGGAGCGCAACCATTTCGAAGTCGCGATTCCCAATATGGCGAGCATCCTCCTGCAGCATGACCCGGACGGCATCGTGCGCGGACTCAAAGACGTCCCTGCCGCCGACCGGCCGGTGGTGCCGGTGGTGTTCTTCAGCTTCCGCATCATGGTGGGGCTGGGGTTCTGGTTCCTGGCGCTGGGCGCGCTGGGGCTGCTGCTGCGCTGGCGGCGCACGCTGTACGGCAACCGGCCCTATGCCCTGGCGTGCGTGCTGAGTGCGCCGCTGGGCTTCGTCGCCACCCTGGCGGGCTGGATCGTCACCGAAACCGGCCGCCAGCCCTGGATCGTGCAAGGCCTGATGCGCACCTCGGAATCGGTCTCGGACGTGCCGGCGCGCGCCATCGTCACGACGCTGTCGCTGTTCTTCGCCGTCTACGGAACGCTGCTGCTGGCCTACCTCTACTACCTCTCGAAGCTGGTCCGCCAGGGGCCGGACGCTGCGCTTGCCGAGCCTGCCGACCACGAACCACGCCGCACCGCCTGGATGTGATGGGGGAGATGCTGCCGATGGACACGAGTTTCTGGATTCCGCTGATCTGGGCCGGCGTGCTGTGCCTGGGGCTGATGCTCTATGTGATCCTGGACGGCTTCGATCTGGGCATCGGCATCCTGTTCCCATGGGGGCGCAACGACGAGGAACGCGACCTCATGATGAACAGCATCGCGCCGCACTGGGACGGCAACGAGACCTGGCTGGTGCTGGCCGGCGGCGGCCTGTTCGCCGCCTTTCCGAAGGCCTACGGCCTGCTCATGACGGCGCTCTACATCCCCATCCTGTTCATGCTGTTCGCGCTGGTCTTTCGCGGCGTGGCCTTCGAGTTCCGCTTCAAGGCGGAACGCAGCCGCGGCGTGTGGGACGTGGCCTTCAACCTGGGGTCGGTCGCCGCCGCGTTTTTCCAGGGCGTGGTGCTGGGCGCGTTCATCCAGGGCTTCGAGATCACGGACGGGCGCTTCACCGGCAACGTGATGACGGCGAAAGCCGTGGCCGAGGCGGCGGTCGCCGGCCATCTCGCCGGGCGGGCAGTGGTGATCCCGGGGGCCGCGAACCGGGCGGCGGCGATCGGCGCCCGGCTGATGCCGCGCT
>PKCW01000020.1 GCA_002862965.1 Pseudomonadota bacterium | reverse complement strand
GGCGGCCATGGTGGTGATGGACGCGGTGATCCGGCTCTTGCCGGGGGCCGTCGGCGATGCGGCATCCTTTGCCCAGGATTCGTTCTGGGACGGACTGCTCGACTGTCCGCACTACACGCGGCCCGAGACGCATGCAGCGGGCGAGGTGCCGGCGGTGCTGCGCAGCGGCGACCACGCGGCGATTCGCCGCTGGCGACTGCAGCAGTCCCTGGGGCGCACCTGGTTGCGGCGGCCCGGCCTCCTGGCCGGACGTGAACTGACACCGGAGCAGGACCGCCTGCTCCAGGATTTTATCGACAATTTGGGTATCGACGACCCGGCCTGCGGGTAAGGACAAGATCATGAGCACGTTGATTGCAGAACTGGAAGCCGCGCAGATGCGCACCGACCTCCCTGAATTCGCCCCTGGCGACACCGTCGTCGTGCAGGTGAAGGTGAAGGAAGGCAACCGCGAACGCCTGCAGGCCTTCGAAGGCATCGTCATCGCCAAGAGCAACCGCGGCCTGAATTCCTCCTTCACCGTGCGCAAGGTCGCCCACGGCGAGGGCGTGGAACGCGTGTTCCAGAGCCACAGCCCCGCCATCGACAGCGTCACGTTGAAGCGTCGTGGCGACGTGCGCCGCGCCAAGCTCTACTACCTGCGCGACCTGCGCGGCAAGGCCGCCCGCATCAAGGAAAAGCTGGCGCCCAAGGCGCGCTGATCCCGCGTCCTCGAACGGCCTTGCAGCCGAGCCCCTGATCCGTGTCGAGCGGGTCTGGGGCTTTTGCTATGGGCCATTCATCGAATGCGCTATCGCTCGGCTGCACGACAAGCCGCGCGGGGTTCCGTTGACGCCCGAGATTCGGCATGCGGATGTGCAGGCAGATCGGCGTCAGCGCGGCGACGTTCCACAAGTGGCGCGCCAAGCACCGCAGCCTGGGGAAGCCTCGGGCTGTCCCGGATGCCGGTGCTCGTCGTGGAGAACGCGACGTCGAGCCGAGGTATACCGAGCCGAGCGTGCGGGCTCGGGCCATGAAAGTGGTGATCGCAAGAAAGTCCCGAGACTCGACCACCAGCGGCGTTTGGTCGCAGCCGAAGGCAGCAGTGGATAGATGGCCTCCGAGGTCGTTGGCCTCGAGCGAAGCACCGGTACGCGTGCCGCAGTGCGAGCCGCAGCCGGCGGATCTTCTGATCGAAGCGGTCTCCCCTTGGGCCAGTGCGTCGACCAGCGTCCACGCCGCGGCTTCTGGCGAGGCTGCCAGCGCACTCGCCACAAGGGCTTGGTCTGGAGCCACAAGCGGGCCGAATTCGGGCGCGCGATGGCGCCGCGGTTTCGGCCCGATTCGGGACGCCGGCCTACCAGCGCATGGTCAGCCCGGCGTAGATGGCCCGGCCGTCGCCGGGGATGAACTGGGTGGTGTTGGGACCGAAGGCGCCCACGGCCGGCTCGGTGATGAGCCCGGTGGTGGCGGCATATTTCTCGTCGGTCAGGTTGCGTGCGTCGAGGAAGATCTCGATCTGGCGCGTGATCTCGTAGCTGGCCGTGAGACCGAGCAGCGCGTAAGCGTCGGTCTCGAAACTGTTTTTGAAGTCGATCGGATAACCCTGCGGCACCCATTCCACGTTCGGACCGAAGGCGAATCCCGCCGGGTGGCGATAGCGCAGCTCGGCGCGCAGGTAGTGATCGGGAATGCCGGGAATGGCGTTGTCGCCCCACTGCGGGTCGCCGTCGAACTTGAAATCGTTGTAGGTGTAGGCGAGGCGGCCGGTGAGGCTCTGGCCGGCAAACTCGGCCAGCCGGGCACCGACCCCCAGTTCCACGCCTTGATGAACGGTCTTGTCGGTATTGAGGACCGCGCTCTGGCCGCCGTCGCCGAGAGCGATGAACATCAGCTCGTCGCGCACCCAGCTGCGGTAGAGGCTGGCATCCCAGCTCAGCGCCCGCCACTCGCCGCGGCTGCCCACCTCCAGCGTGGTCGAGCGCTGTGCGTCGATATCCGCCAGTCCGCTCACACCGGGGACGCTCTGGGTGAGTTCGGAGAAGGTCGGCGGCTCGTAGGCCTGGCTCACATTGGCGAACAGCTGCAGGGTCTCGGCGGCGTCCCAGAGCAGGCCCAGCCGCGGGCTCAGCCCGCGGTAGGTCTTGGTGCCGCTGCGGTCGCCGTCGCTGGCGAAGCGGTCGTCGTAGTCGCGTTCGGCGTAGGTGCCCTGCGCCGCGACGATGCCGGTCCAGTCCGGCGCGAGTTCGGTGCGGTTCTCGCCGAACACGATGGCGTTGCGCGACTGCTCGCGGGCCTTGGAGGTCAGATCGCCGTAGTCGCCGGCGAGGTTCACATAGCGCCGGCTGTCGGTGTCGCCGGTGCCGAGCCGACTGCCCACCGTCAGCCGGTTGGCGCGACCGGCCAGTTCACCGTCCTGGCGGAAGGTGGCGTAGGCGCCGTAATCCATCGAATCCTGGTCGATGAGCTGGAAGATGGGGTGGTAGAGCTGCTTGCTGACCGCATAGACGCCGCCGGTGATTTCCTGATCCTCCCCTTTCCACGTGGTCTTGTTGGCGACGCGCAGGATTTCCCAGTCGCGCTGGTAGTTGTTGCGGACATTGCCCGGATTGGCCTGGGCCGGATCGTCCTCGAGCTGAGCCTTGGACAGGCTGCCCGGAATCTCCTGGTTGATGTCGCCGTAGGTGAGGTAGAAACGGGTCTCCAGATCGTCGCTCAGGCGATAGCCGGCGTTGCTGAACAGGCGGGTGTTGGCCTGGTCCATGAAATCGCGAAAGCCGTCCGAGCGCAGGTGGCTAACCGACAGGAAATAGTCGCCCTTGCCGACGACATCGCCGGTGGCGATCTGGGCGCGGCCGGTATCGAAGCTGCCGCCTTCCAGGCGCAGTTTGAGCCGGTCGGCGTCGTAGCCGGTCGGCGTCACGAAATTGATCGCCCCACCGAGCGCAGCGGTGCCCAGTTCCAGCGCGTTGGCGCCCTTGAGCACCTCGACATACTGGAAGGCGAGGGGATCGATGTCCTGGAAATCGCCACCGCCGTCGGCCAGGTTGATGGGGATGCCGTCCTGGAACAGGCCGATGCCGCGCAAATGGAAGGTCCGCGACAGGCCGGACCCGCGGATGGACAGGCGCAATTCCTCGGCGTAGCGCGGCTGCGCGTACACGCCCGGCACATAGTCCAGCATGTCCTTGATCGTGACCGCCCGCGTGTCTTCATAGCTTGCGGCGTCGACCACCGCCGCGCTGCCGGGGATCTCCCGGACGTGCGCCTCGGCCGCTGCGGCGTCGGGCACGGTCAGGCTGCCGGCGGCGCCCTCCACGGTGACGGCGGGCAGGACCGGGCTGGATGGCGCAGCGGCAGCATCGGCCTGGGCGCCTGCCGAGAACGTGGTGAGGGCAGCCAGCAGGCCGGACAGGCGGTAGGGCGACGGCATGGACATTCCTTTGTCGATTCAATGAGAAGAGCGGCATTGCAATGAGAACGACCGGCATTATCATGCAGCGGACCCGCACTGGCCGCGCCTGCGACAATTTGCCGCAGCTGGCGGCGAAATGACCTTGGACCGGCGAGGCTTGCGCGAGGGGGGGAGTTGTCTCAAGATAGCGACGGGCGCATGTGCGCCGTGTCGAGGTTCTCGCTTTATGGATGTGCCCCAACGATGGGCGAGTGCATCTTCCGCCACTCCCGCGCTTGAAGTTCGCGATCTGGTCAAATCCATCCGTTTCTACGAACAGGCCCTGGGCCTGGAGCTGACCCAATTCATCAACACCGAGCGCCGCGCCCTGCTCTCCCACGGCGACTGGCAGATCTGTCTCGCCGAGCAGCGCGAACCGCATCCCAGCACAGCCTGCTTCCAGGTCGCCGAAGCCGAATCCCTGTACCGACGCTGCAACGCAGCCGGCGCCACCGTCGCCGGTTATCTGCGCCGGGCAGCCGACGGGCATCGCCACTTCGAGATCGAGGATCCGGACGGGCATCGCCTGCGCATCGATGAGCAACCGGCGTCCTGAATCCCCCTGCGCTGCATGACGGATCGTCGCCCGTCAAAGGAATGACGCCATGAAAGACGCGCTCTACCACCGCGAGGGGAAGCTCCATGTCCCCACGGAGCGCACCAATTCCCCTTGGGACAGCCGCTTGCTGCATGGGGGCGCCATCGCCGGACTCATGGCGCACGTCATCGATCGGCACGAACCCGATCCCGAGTGGCGCGTCCTGCGTCTCACCCATGACCTGTGCCGACCCGCGCCCCGCGTCCCGCTCGAGGTCGTCACCAAAACCCTGCGCGCCGGTCAGCGCATCCAGCTCATCCAGGCGCGCATGCTGGCGGACGGCCAGGAAGTCGCGCGCAGCACGGCGCTGCGCGGCCGGGTCCAGCCGGTCGAATTGCCGGAACACGCCATCGTGACGGGCGGTGTGCCGCCGGGTCCCGAAGGCTTGGCGCCGGAGGGCTTTCTGGGCGGGCGCGGCCAGCCCGGCAAGCGGTCGCCCGGACTCAATGCCGCCATCGAGATGCGGCGTGTGTCGGGATTCGCGTTCAAGGGGGAAGGCACGGCATGGCTGCGGATCGAGGCGGACGTGGTCGCCGGCGAACCCACCACCGCAATCAGCTACATGGGCATGATGTCGGATTTCGGCAACGGCATCGGCCAGCTCTATCTCGGCGGCAAGATGGGTTGCATCAATGCCGACATCGACCTGCACCTCAACCGTTATCCGGACGGGGAGTGGATCTGCCTGGAAAGCCATACTCACATGGAAGCCACCGGGCTTGGCACCACCCACACGCGACTCTACGACACGCGCGGCCCGATCGGGCGCGTGGACCAGTGCCTGGTGCTGCGGCCGATGCAGTTTCTGGGTTGAGCCGGCTCGGCGCCTGCGCGCAGCGATCTTCACTTGGACTGTTTCCGGCAACGGCACGAAGGGTGCCGGAATGCATCAGCGCTGCTCACGGAAACACGGGTGGCCCCAATCGTTTGAGCGGGCCAAACCGGTTTGATAAGTGGATACCCTGCGTGGTTAGGCTGCCTCGAAAGACGCAGCGGTTGCAGTAAGCCTGTCCGGCGTTTGGTCCGCAAAACGGCGGTGGCAGCGGCGCTCGTTCTAGAACCGGAAGTATTTCGCCAGCGACTCGCGTGCCAACGAGACGGTCTCGTAAGCCAGGTAAACCTCCTCGTACTGGACGCTGCGCCACAGGCGCTCGACGAACACGTTGTCACGCCAGTAACCCTTGCCGTCCCTGCTGATCTGGATCTCCTGCTCCTTCAGCAGTCCGGTGAAGGCTTCCGAGGTGAACTGGCTGCCCTAGTCCGTGTTGAAGATGTCGGGTACCCCTACAGCACGATCGCTTCTTCCACGGCATCGGCCCAAAACATGGTCTCCATGGCGATCGACAGCCGCCAGGCAAGCACACGCCGGCTGTGCCAATCCATGACCACCGCGAGGGTACGGAACCGCCTCGGTAAAAGTCGGAGTCGATTGATCTTCGTCAGCGGGAGAGCCTGATGAGAATGTCTAAGGTTCGCCCAGTCGATTCAGGACGAAGCGGTTTCGATCTCGGCCTGCAGGTCCAGCCAGCGCGCCTCCAGCCGTTCCTGTTCCGCGCGCGCCTGCGCTTGCCGGCGCAGGAGATCCGCCAGCTGATCCCGATCCGCATCGGTATAGAGCGCGGGATCGGCAAGTGCGGTTTCGATCCCGTCGATGTCGGTCGCGAGCCGGTCCAACTGGGTTTCGATCCGCACGAGTTCCTTGGTGAGCGGGCCCAGCCGGGGTTTCGGACGCAGCGGCGCTGGGACGGTCTTGGCAGGCTCGGCCTTGGCCGGTGCGGTGCGTCGCTGAGCGGCCTCTTTGAGCAGCCACACGCGATAGTCGTCGAGGTCACCGTCATAAGGCCGCACCGCGCCGCCTGTGACCAGCAGGAACTGGTCGGTGGTGGCGCGCAGCAGATGGCGGTCGTGGGAAACGACGATGAGCGTGCCTTCGAACTGCGCCAGGGCCAGCACCAGCGCCTCGCGGGTTTCGAGATCGAGGTGATTGGTCGGCTCGTCCAGCAGCAGGAGATTGGGCTTGTCCCAGACCACGAGCGCGAGGGCGAGCCGGGCCTTTTCTCCGCCCGAGAACGGCGCGATCGGCGTGGTGGCCATGTCGCCGCGAAAGTTGAAGCTGCCGAGGAAGTTGCGCAATTCCTGTTCGCGCGCCGTCGACGCCCGCCGCATCAGGTGTTCGAGCGCCGAATCGGTGGGCCGCAGGGTCTCGAGCTGGTGCTGGGCGAAATAGCCGATCTGCAGGCCCTTGGCGGTCTGCAGCCGGCCGGCGAGCGGGGCGAGTGCGCCGGCCAGGGTCTTGATGAAGGTCGACTTGCCCTGGCCGTTGGCGCCGAGCAGGCCGATGCGCTGGCCCGACTGGATCGACAGCGTGACGGCCCGCAGGACCGTGCGGGTCGCGGCGTCCGCGGCATATCCGCAGTCCGCGGCTTCCAGCGCCAGCAACGGATTGGCCACGGCATCGGCGGGGCGAAAGGCGAACGTGAACTCGCGGGCGGCCTGGACGGCGCTCAGCTTCTCCAGCTTTTCCAGCGCCTTGATGCGGCTCTGGGCCTGCTTGGCCTTGCTCGCCTTGGCCTTGAAGCGGGTGATGAAGCCCTGCAGATGGGCGATGTGCTGTTGCTGCTTGTCGAACGCCGCCTGCTGCAGGCTCATGCGCTCGGCGCGCAGGACTTCGAAGGCCGAATAGTTGCCGCTGTAGCGGACGAGCTTGCACTGCTCCAGGTGGACGATCGCCGTGCACACCGCATCGAGGAATTCGCGGTCGTGGGAAATCGCGATCAGCGTGCCCGGATAGTGCGTCAGCCAGTCTTCCAGCCAGACGATGGCGTCGAGATCGAGGTGGTTGGTGGGTTCGTCCAGCAGGAGCAGGTCGGACGGCGCCATCAGCGCCTGGGCGAGATTCAGCCGCATGCGCCAGCCGCCGGAGAAGCTCGCCACCTCGGCGCGGGTCTGGTCCAGCGTGAACCCGAGCCCCAGCAGCAGGGCTTCGGCCCGTGCCGCGGCGGTGTAGCCCTCCGCATCGGCAAGGGCCGCGTGCGCTTCGGCCTCGGCCGCGCCGTCGCCGCGCGCTTGCGCCGCGGCAATGCGCGCCTCGGCTGCGCGCAAGGGCCCATCGCCGTCGAGCACGTAGTCCAGCGCGCTGCGCGCCAAGGCCGGGGTTTCCTGCGCCACATGGGCGACGCGCCAGGCTGCGGGCACGCGCACCTCCCCGGCATCGGTGTGGAGCAAGCCCTGCATCAGCGCGAACAGGCTCGACTTGCCGGCGCCGTTGGCGCCGATCAGCCCGACGCGCTCCCCGGGCTGGATCGTGGCGCGCGCGGCGTCGAACAGCGGCTTGCCGCCGCGCTGGAGCGAGAAGTTCTCGAAGACGATCATGGGTCAGCGCCGCGCACGGAAAAAGGCGCGCAGCAGAGCGCTGGATTCGGCTGCCAGCACGCCGCCCGCGACCTCGATCCGGTGGTTGAGGGCGCTGTTGCCGAAGGCATCGAGCAGATGGGCGGTCGCGCCGACCTTGGGATCGGCGGCACCGTACACGAGCCGCGCGATGCGGGCGTGGAGCATGGCGCCGACACACATCAGGCAGGGCTCCAGGGTGACGTACAGCGTGCTGCCCGGCAGGCGATAGTTGCCGCGCAAGCGTCCGCCGGCACGCAAGGCCATGATCTCGGCGTGGGCGGTCGCGTCGTGCAGGCCGATGGGTTGATTGAAGCCTTCGCCGATGACGGCGCCATCCAGCACCAGCACGGCGCCGACCGGGACCTCGCCGGCCACTTCGGCCAGCGCCAGCGCGCGCGCCATGTAGAGCAGGTCCTCGGGCGCCGGGCTTTGGAGCGCGGGTGCGCCTGCCGGCGATCCGGCTGGCGGCTTCACGTGTGCCTCGCCCTGCGCCGGCTCATGCCAGCAGGCGCTCCAGCACCTGTGCATAGATGGCCGTGAGCTGATCGAGTTCGGCCACGTCCACCCATTCGTCGATCTGGTGGATGGAGGCGTTGACCGGGCCCAGTTCGATTACTTGTGGGCAATGCCGCGCGAGAAAGCGGGCGTCCGAGGTGCCGCCGGTGGTCGAGCACACGGCTTCCCGGCCGGTGACCTCGAACACGGCCGCCCGTACCGTCTCCACCAGTAGGCCAGGCGGCGTCAGGAAGGGCTCTGCGCCCAGCGTCCACTTGACGGTGAAATCGAGTCCGTGCTGGGCGAGGATCTCCTCGGTGCGCTGGCGCAGGCGTTCGGCCGGGCTGGCCGGATTGAAACGGAAGTTGAACTGGACGGTGAGGGTGCCGGGAATCACGTTGCCGGCGCCGGTGCCGGCATGGACGTTCGAGATCTGGAACGTGGTGGGCGGAAATTCCGCGCTGCCTTCGTCCCAGTGCTCGGTGACCAGATTGGCGAGGGCGGGCGCTGCCAGATGCACCGGATTGGCGGCCTTGTACGGATAGGCGACGTGACCCTGGATGCCGCGCACCGTCAGCGTTCCGCTCAGGGAGCCGCGCCGGCCGTTCTTGATGACGTCACCGACGGCGCGCTCGCTGGTCGGCTCGCCGACGATGCACCAGTCGGGAATCTCCCCGCGCCGGGCCAGCGCTTCGATCACGCGGACGGTGCCGTCCACGGCGGGGCCTTCCTCGTCGCTGGTGAGCAGCAGGCCGATGCGCCCGCGCGGTGCGGGATGGCGGGCAAGAAAGGTGGCGATGGCGCTCACCATGGCGGCGAGGCTGCCCTTCATGTCGGCCGCCCCGCGGCCGTAGAGACGCCCCTCGCGCACGCTGGGCTGGAATGGCGGGGAGATCCACGCTTCTTCCGGGCCGGTCGGCACGACGTCGGTATGTCCCGCAAAGGCCAGCAGCGGGCCGGCCTCACCGTGCACGGCCCAGAGATTGCGCACCGCGCCGAACTGCAACGTCTCGCAGCGGAATCCCTGCGGACGCAGGTGGGCGCAGATCAGTTCCTGACAGCCGGCGTCCTCGGGGGTGACGGACGGGTGGGCAATGAGGGCCTGCGCCAGATCCAGCGTTGCGGACACGGCGCGTCAGTCCACGTCGCGCAGCAGCGCGTTGATGCCGACCTTGGCGCGGGTTTTCTCATCCACCTGCTTGACGATGACCGCGCAGGCGAGGCTGTAGCGGCCGTCGGTCGAGGGCAGGCTGCCGGGTACCACCACGGCGCCGGCGGGCACGCGGCCGTAGCTGATCGCGCCGGTCGCGCGGTTGTAGATCCGGGTGCTCTGGCCGATGAAGACGCCCATCGACAGCACCGCGCCGCGCTCCACGATCACCCCTTCGACGACTTCCGAGCGGGCGCCGATGAAGCAGTCGTCCTCGATGATGGTGGGCGCCGCCTGCAGCGGCTCCAGCACGCCGCCGATGCCGACGCCGCCGGACAGGTGCACGTTCCTGCCGATCTGCGCGCAGGAGCCGACGGTGGCCCAGGTGTCGACCATGGTGTTCTCACCGACGTAGGCGCCGATGTTGACGTAGCTTGGCATCAGCACCGCGCCGCGGCCGATGTAGGCCCCGCGCCGGACCGTGGCCGGCGGCACGACACGCGCGCCGAGGTTGCGGAAGTCGGCTTCGGAATAGGCCGCGAAGCGGGTGGGAACCTTGTCGTAGAAGCGGCTGAAACCGCCTTCCACCGGCCGGTTGTCCGCCAGCCGGAAGGACAGCAGCACGGCTTTTTTCAGCCATTCATGGACCTGCCAGCCGCCGCCGGCCAGGGGTTCGGCGACCCGGAGCGCGCCGCGCTCAAGCAGGTCGAGCACCTCATGCACCGCCTGGCGCACGGCCTCGGGCGCATCCTGCGGCGTGATGCGGTCACGGTCTTCGAAGGCGGCGTCGATGGTGTGCTGCAGGGATGTCATGGGGCGCCTCCTGGAAAATGGCGTGCCATTCTAGCAGCCGGCCCGGCGGGGAACGACGGTTCTCACGCCGGCGGGTCCAGTGCCTCGATGAGCGCGTCGGCCAACCGGGTGCGGCGCGCGGGATCGTCGATGCGGCCCGCCGCGTCGCTGATCCAGAACACGTCTTCGGCGCGTTCGCCGATCGTCGCGATCTTGGCGGCCTGGACGCGGATGCCCTGCTCGGCGAAGACCTGGCCGACCCGCGAGAGCAAGCCCGGCTGGTCGGTGGCCACGAGTTCCAGGGCGGTATGCGGGCCGGGATCGTCACGGAAGGCGATGCGCGGCGCGACGCTGAAGATCCGGGCCAGGCGCGAGGGTCGGCGCGAGACGACGAAGCCGTCAGCGGCAGGACGTTCCAGAGCCTGTGTCAGTTGGTCACGGATCTCCTGCAGCCGGTAGTGGTCGTCCACGAAGCGGCCGTCCTGTTCCAGCACCATGAAGGTGTCGAGCGCATGGCCGTCCGCCGTCGAGCTGATCCGGGCGTCCTGCACCGTGAGCCCGAGCTGGTTCAGGACCGCACAGACCCGGCCGAACAGGTAGTCGCGATCGGCGGCGTAGAGAAAGATGGCGGTACTGCCCCGGTCGTTGTCGGGACGCAGTTGCACCAGCGGACTGCCACTTGGGGTTCCCATCAGCAGGGCGCGGGTCTGCCAGGCGATTTCGTCGCCCTGGTGGCGGAGGAAGTAATCGTCCGGAAACACCTTCCACAGGGCCGCGGCGGCGTTCCGGTCGATCCCGCTGCGAGCCAGTTGCGTCAGCGCTTCCTCGCGGTTCTCCGCCGTGACCGTACCGGCATCGAGCGGCCGGTCCAGCCCCCGGTCCAGGGCGTCGCGCGTGGCGCGATAGAGCTGACTCAGCAGCCGAAACTTCCAGTCGGTGAGCAGAGCCGGGTTGGTGCCGCGCATGTCGGCGACGGTGAGCAAAAACAGATAGTCCAGCCGCGAACGGGTGCGGACCTTGCGCGCGAAGGCGTGGATTTCCTGCGGGTCGGCGATGTCGCGCCGCTGTGCGGTCATGGACATCAGCAAGTGGTTGCTCACCAGCCATGCCACCAGCTCGGTGTCCCGTTCGCTCAG
>PKCW01000145.1 GCA_002862965.1 Pseudomonadota bacterium | reverse complement strand
CAGGAGTCGTTGCGCCTGAAAATACCCGCGCTGCACGCGGGGCCGATCGTGCTGGATGCGAGCGAACAGCGGGAAGGCCACGCGCATGACCACCGGGTTGATCCGTGCCAGCGGTTGCAGCGTCATCTGCCAGGCCAGGTTGTAGTAGCCCAGCGCCTCGGCTCCCAGCACAGCGCCGATCAGCAACTGATCCAGGCGGGCATTGATCAGTCCC
Source organism: Pseudomonadota bacterium (assembly GCA_002862965.1). GTDB lineage: Bacteria > Pseudomonadota > Gammaproteobacteria > UBA5335 > UBA5335 > Macondimonas. The sequence goes on along the minus strand of PKCW01000145.1, from coordinate 10,890 downwards.
AGCGTGCGCTCGCCCATCTGGAAGGCGCCAAAGCGCAGGTCGCCGCGCAACTCGGCGAGTGACAGGTGCAGGGCGGGCCGATGACGACGCCAGCCCTGGGCGGCGATCGGCAGGGTGCGCACCAGGGCATTGGCGAGTTGTCCCCAGATCAGGGCGTAGACTCCGGCACCCTGCGCGGCGCCGGCAATGGCCACCGCCGCACCGGCGAGGCTGCCGGCCATTTCGGCGATGGCGATCGGCTTGAATTGCAGTTCCTTCTGCAACAGGCTCTGGAAGCCCTGCCCCCAGGGCAGGATCAGCAGCGACACACCGGCGAAGGGCAACAGGGGCGCGAGCGCCGGCGCGCCGAGCAGCGCGGCCAGCGGTGCTGCGGACACGAGCAGCGCGATGAAAAGCCCCAGGCCCAGCAGAACGTTGAGCCAGAAGAATGCGGCAAACCGTCTGGGCTCGACCGGCCCGCGGGCGATCAATGCCTGCGACAGACCCAGATCAGCGTAGCTCTGCACGAACCCGAGTATCACCAGCACCAGCGCCATCAGGCCGAAATCGGCCGGCGTCAGGATGCGCGCGATGATGACCACCTGCAGCAACTGCAATGCCGTGCCCACCGCAGTGGCCAACGCGGTCCAGCGCGTGCCAGAGAGCGCCTGATGGCGCAAGGAAGCGCTCATGGCAGCGCTGCTTCGCGGAGAGGAATCGTTCGATTCATCCGATCGTCGGCCTGTCGCGACAGATGGCCGACCGGCATGTGGACTGCTAGGATTGCCTCGCCTGTTGCCGGGCTGTTTGTGCGGCGCTCACGCCATGCGAGGCGCCCGCCCTGCGCCGCGCGCGGCCCTTTGACCCTTGCCATTCGGAGTGTGTATCCATGATTCAATCGCGCAAACTGCTTGGAGCCCTGGCCTTGCTGCTGGCAGCCCCGCTGGCTCATGCCGGTGCCGATGACTTTCTGGGCTACTGGAAAAACCAAGACGAGAGCGGGCTGGTGAAATCCATCCAGATCAAGCTGGACAAGGGCAAGCCCATGATCCGTGCCTATGGTCGCTGCCTGAAAGGCGACTGCTACTGGGGGGGCATGGAAGCCATGGCCTTTGCGCCCAGCGAAAAGGCCAATCTGGAACAGGACGTCGATGCCGTCGGAGCCTACTTCGGCGATGCCAATGCCAAAGGCATCATGATCCTCACCAAAGGGATGGGGAAAACGCTCAAGATGGACGCCTACGCCAGCTTCCCCAAGGGGGATCTGACCAACGTGCACAAGAGCTACACCTTCATCCCCGCGCCTGAATTGAACGGCAAGTAAACATCGCGGCGAGGTGGCCGGGCCTGGCGCCCGGTCACCCGGCATTGAACCGTGTGGTTCAGGCATCCGGGCAAGCCGTCGAATCCGCCTCATCGCGCGCCGCGACGGATCCTGCGGTTGTCGCCTCCGGCAAGGCTGCATCGCGCCGCTGCCACTCCTCATACCAGGGCCGCAGTTCCGGATGCTGGCGCAACAGGCGAGCGTCGAAGCGGCGCATGTCGCCCAGCACCCGCGCCGGATTGCCGCCGACCAGCGCAAAGGGCGCGACGTTCGATTGCACGATCGATCCCGCCATGATGCCGGCACCGTCGCCGATGGTGACGCCGGGCATGATGAGGCTGCTCGCGCCGATCGCCACATAGCGGCCGATGGCAACCGGGGCCGTGCGAAATCCGGCGCGCCGATCCTGCGGGACGTCCAGATAGTGGCGACCGTAGATGCGCAGGGCGAAATGGGAACTGTGCGTGAAGATTCCCGCCCAGGCGCCGATGTGGCAACCCTCGCCGATCTCCAGCCCCCCGGTGCCGTCGAGGATGCTGTGGTGCCAGATGAAACAGCGGTCTTCCAGGATCACGCGCTCGGGATGCTGGATCACCACCGTGTCACTCATGCGCACCCAGGGACGCCACGCCCCCGTGGCGTCGCGATAGCCGCGCAGCATGCGGGGCGCCTTGCGCGCGCGCTGCCAGGCGTTGAGCCGCGCGCGTGCGGACTGTCGCCAGGCGGATGGCACGCGCTGCAACAGCCACGTTCTCACGCCGGGATGCCCAGCCGGACCGCCGCGATGACGTCCTCGACGTCGGCGTCGGTCAAGGCCGGCGACAGCGGCAGGCTCACCGTCTGCCGGCCGATGCGCATGGCGTTGGGGGTGTCTTCCGGACGCCATCCCAGGCGGTCCTGATAATAGGGGTGCTCGGGCAGGCTGAGGTAGTGCACGCCCACGCCGATGCGCTGCGCCGTCATGTGGGCAAGGAAATCATCGCGGGCGCGACCGCAGCGCGCCGCGTCGATCAGCAGGGTGTAGAGGTGATGGGCATGCCGGCTGCGGGGCTCGGGCGCCGCCGGCCGCGTCACCGGCAGGTCGGCGAAAGCGTCCTGGTAGCGCGCCCAGATCGCGCACCGGCGCTGCCAGGACGCCTCCACCCGCGCCAGTTGATGCAGTCCGATCGCGGCCTGGAGGTCCATCATGTTGTACTTGAAACCGCATTCCACCACCTGATAGTGGCGATAGCCGCTGTCCGAGAAGCGCCGCCAGGCATCGTGGCTCATGCCGTGCAGTGCCAGCGTCTTGAGGCGCGCGGCGTCCTCGGCCCGCCGGGCGAGGATCATGCCGCCCTCGCCGGTGACCACGTTCTTGGTGACATAAAAGCTGAAGCAGCCGAAATCACCGAACGTGCCGACGGGTCTTCCGTCGTACGTGCTTTCGATGGCATGGGCGCAGTCTTCGATCACTCGCAGATCGTATCGCTCGGCCAGCGCCACGAACGCGCCCATGTCGCAGGGCCGGCCGGCGAAATGCACCGGCAGGATGGCGCGCGTGCGCGGGGTGATGCGCGCCGCGACCGCGGCCGGATCGAGGTTGAAGGTGACCGGATCCACGTCGGCGAGCACGGGCGTCGCGCCGGCGTGCAGGATGGCGTTCACCGTCGCGCAGAAGGTCAGCGGCGTGGTGATGACTTCATCGCCCGGCCCCAGACCCGCGGCAAGCAGGCTCAAATGCAGGGCCGCCGTACAGGAGTTGACGGCCACCGCCTGATCAGCGCCCTTGTAGGCGGCGAAATCGCGTTCGAAGCGGGCCGTCTTGGGACCGGTGCCCAGCCAGCCGCTGCGCAGGCTGTCGACCACCTCGGCGATCTCGTCCTCGCCGATCAGCGGCGCCCCGAAGGTCAGAAACCGTTCGCGCATGGATCGCCCTCCTGCCTCACCGGGCACCCTTGCCGAACAGCACCACTTCGACCGTGAGCAGGCAGATCATCAGGTCGAACAGCAGGCTCTGATGCTTCAGATAATACAAATCGTACTGTAGCTTTTCCCGCGCGTCGGCCTCGGTATCGCCGTAGCGGTAGTTGAGCTGGGCCCAGCCGGTGAGCCCCGGCGCGATGCGATGGCGCACCGCATAAAACGGGATGTTCTGCGCCAGCGCGGCGACAAAGGGGGGGCGCTCCGGCCGCGGCCCCACCAGACTCATCTCGCCGCGCAGGACGTTGAACAGCTGCGGCAGTTCGTCGATGCGATACTTGCGCAGCGCGCGCCCCACCCGGGTCACGCGCGGATCGTCGGCCTGGGCCCAGACCGGCGTACCGGCCTGCTCGGCGTCCACCCGCATGCTGCGGAACTTCCAGATGGCGAACGGCTGTCCACCCTTGCCGGTGCGGATCTGGCGATAGAAAACGGGCGCTCCCGATCCGTCCTCGATCCGGATGGCCAATGCGGCCAGGAGCATGGCCGGCGCCGCCGGCACCAGCAGCAAGACCGCCGCCAGCGTGTCGAAGATGCGTTTGCCGTAGGGATACAGGGAACTGCCGAATCCGCCCGCGGAATAGACCAGCGCGGCAGGCTGCAAGAAATCGAGCAACACCTTGCCGGTCTCGCGTTCGGCAAAGCCGACGGCGTCGGTCACCCGGATCCCCAGCGCGCGACATTCCAGCAGGGCTTCGAGCGGCAGTTGGCCGCGCCGTTCATCGGGTGCCACGACGATTTCGTCGAGGCGCAGCCGGCGCGCCAGTTCATGCAGCCGCCGTGGCGCGGTGCGCACGATGGGCCCCGGCAGCCCCGCGGCGATTCGGTCCGCCGTCAGCGGCATGAAACCCACCACCTGCGACCCGCGCGGCACGCCGAGTCGGGCGAACAGGTCTGCCGCGCGCCGTCCCGCACCCAGAATCAGCACCCGCGGCTTGATCGGAGCCGCCTCGCCCCAGCGCTGAAACAGGACTTGCGTGAGCAGAAGGGCTGGGGCCGCGAACAGCAGGGTCAGGGCCATGATGCCGCGGCCGAGATAGAGCCCCGGCAAGAGGTAATAGAGCAGCGCCAGCCCGGCCCAGGTCAGGCCGCAGGCCGCCAGCACGCGCACGGCCATCTCCTCCACGCGCATCGGCGCGAAGCGCTGGTACATCCCCAGCGCGTACATGGCGGTCCCCAGCGCCAGCGAGAACAAGGCGACCTTGGGCGCAAGCGGGGCGATGCTCTCGACGCCGGGGCGCCCGACATGGATGAACCGCAAGACGGTAGCCGCCAGCACAGCCAGCGCGCTCAATCCGATCTGCACCAGCGCCAGCGCCATGTAGCGGTCGTGGAAAGCCTGCTTGATCGGGCGCAAGGGCATCATCCAGGGGCAATCGGGCGGGCTGCCGGACCGAGGGTCAGACGCGGCAAAGCGCAGATTCTAGAAGGCCGCGCCCTGCGCCTCAAGCTCAGGCGGCCCGGGTCGTGAGGCGCAGCATCTGATTGACCGCCTCTTCCAGCTGCTTGAGATTGGCGCACTCCCGGACCGTGTGGCAGAGCGGTTGATAGGTCGCGATGATCGAATCGCCGGTGTTCCAGGTCACGAAGGGCTCGGGATTGAGCCAGATCAGATGGCGGCTGCGCTGGGCGATGAGCTTGAGCAGGTCGGCGCGCGGATCGCCGAGGTTGTTGCGCGCATCGCCGAGAAACAGCACGGTCGTGCGCGGCGTGAACGCATCCAGATGCCGCTCCACCAGATGCGCGAGCGTGCGCCCGTAGTCGGTGGGGCCGATGGGCGCCGCCGCCTGCGCGGCATCCAGCGCGCTCGCCACGGGCTGCTCGTCGAAGATGTCGGTGACCTCCGCCACATCGGCGCAGAAGGTGAAGCTGCGGATGCGGTCCATCACCTCGCTCAGCGAGTGCAGGAACAGCAGCAGGAAGCGCGTGTAGTCGGACACCGAGCGACTGACGTCGCAGATCACCACCACCCGCGGCTTGTCGACGCGCACCCGCCGCCAATGGATGTTGAAGAGGGCGCCGTCGAAGCCCATGTTGCGGCGCAGGGTGCGGCGCACGTCGAGCTGCCCGCGCCGCGCCCGGCGCGCCCGGCGGGCATGCTGTCGTGCCAGACGCCGCGCCAGCCGCTGGGTCAGCACCGTCATGCGGGCGACGTCCTCTTCCTCCAGCTTGTTCAGCCGCCGCTCGGCCAGTGCCTGCTCGCGCAAGGCCTCGCCGGAAGCGCCGGTGTACAGCGCCACCTGTTGCTGAACGAAAGTCTTCATCTGGTCGATCAGATAGGCACGCCCCTCGCGCAGTCGTCGGGCGCGATCCGAGCCGCCCTGCCCGCTGCGCTCGAGCCCGGCCAGTTCCTGATCGAGCTGGTCGAGTCCCATGCGCGCGGTGAGCCGCTGCATGACGACACCGCGCTGGGTGAACAGCGTCATCTCGCTCACCCCCACCTCACGCACGGCCTCGCGCAAGGCGGACATCAGCCCGGCGCGATCCCCGCGCAGGAGCTGCGCCACCAACGCCGAGTCCTCGTTTTCTCCCTCGGGCGCCAGCTCCCCATTGTCGGTCGACAGATCGTCCCGATGGCCGGCGTCGGCGAAGACCTCGGCGGTGAAATAACGGTCGAAAGCGGCAAAGAATCGCGCTTTCTCGTCGATCGTCTTGGCCAGTGTCACGCCCAGGCCTTCGCGCAACGCGTCGCGATCGTCATAGCCGAGCACCCGCACCACCTCGTGCGCCTCCAGCGCCTCGGCCACGGATACCCGCACCTGCGCGCCGCGCACCGCCTGGATGAAATCGGCCAGCACCCGGTCCATCGGCTCAGCCCATCATCGCCGTGCGCGACTCGTGCAGCAGTGTGGTCATCTCCTGCTCGACGCGCCGGATGTCCTCCTCGAACTTCAGGAACACGCTCAAGGATTCGCGCACCAGCGATTCTTCCAGCGTATCGGCGTGCATCAGCACCAGCACGCGCGCCCAGTCGACCGTTTCGCTGACCGAGGGGTGCTTCTTGAGGTCGACGCGGCGGATGCGCTGGATGAAGGCCACCAACTGGTCGCGCAGCGCCGCGTCGATGCCCGGCACGCGCACGGCCACGATGCGCCGCTCCAGCGCCGCGTCCGGATAGGGGATGTAGAGATGCAGGCAGCGCCGCTTCAGCGCGTCGCTCATCTCGCGGGTGTTGTTGCTGGTCAGCAGCACGAAGGGGCGTCGCTGCGCGGTGATGGTGCCGATCTCGGGAACCGTCACCTGGAAATCCGACAGGATCTCGAGCAGCAGCGCCTCGAATTCCTGGTCCGACTTGTCCACTTCATCGACCAGCAGGACGCAGCCCTCGGGCTCCTGCAGGGCCTTGAGCAGCGGGCGCGGTTCCAGGAAGTGTTCGGAAAAGAACACGTCCTCATGCGCGTGCAGGCGTGCGGTCGCCGCCTCCAGCGTCGCGGCATCGCCCATCACCTCGTGCAGCTTCTCTTTCAAAAGCTGGATGTAGAGCAGCTGCTTGCCGTACTTCCATTCGTAGATCGCCTTGGACTCATCGAGTCCCTCGTAGCACTGCAGGCGCACCAGCGGCTGCTCCAGATAGCGGGCCACGGTCTTGGCCAGTTCGGTCTTGCCGACGCCGGCGGGCCCTTCCACCAGTATGGGCCGCCCCAGATGATGGGCCACGAACAGGCAGGTCGCGATGCGACGGCTGCAGATGTAGTCCATCTCGGCGAAATCGTCGATGATGGCCTCGACGCTGGCGAAACGTTCCGGATTCACGCGTTCACACTCCCTGTGTGCTGATATTGTCGAATCAGGGACCGGCCGAGCCGGTCATGGGCGCGCGGCCTGGCGCGCAGCAGGAAAAAGGCCACTGGCTGCAGCGCGGCGGCCGTTTCACGCGCCGCTGCCACACCCTTGAGTTCGGGCAACAGCAGGCGCTGCCCCGCGTCGAGTTGATCGAGGGCGCCCGTGAGCGCGGCCTCGAAGCGCGCATCCGCGGCGTCGGTTCGCGCCAGATGCGCCAGGATCGCGCCCAGTGCCGCCACCGGCGCCGTGGCGGCTCCGACACGCGCCGGCTCGATGCCCGGCTGCATCGCGAGCACATCGCCCAGGCGCGCAATCAGGCCCAAGGCATAGGCGAGCAGCATGGCCTGCTCATGCAACCGGAACGGGCGGGCCAGCGCATCCAGCGCCTCGCCCTCCTGACCGATCAGGGCGGTGGGCGGTACCTCGACCGCATCGAAGCGCACGCGGGCATGTCCCGCCATCGCGCCGGACAAGGGTTCGAGGCTCACCCCGCCCGCGGTGCGCGGCACGGCGAACACGGAGAACCGGCGCCGGCCAGCCTCCTCGCCGGTGATCGCCAGGACCAGGAACACCGAGGCATCGAGCCCGTGGGTGACCGGCGCCTTGATGCCCGAGAGCCGCCAACCGCTCCCGGCGCGCACCGCGCGGGTCGTCAGATGCTTGGGGGTGGCGCCGACCTCGGGCTCGGACGTGGCCACCGCAGCCAGTGCCGCCCCGTTCAGCAAGGCGCGGCGGACATCCTCCGGCGCATCGGCGCGACCGAAATAATGGTGCACGACCAAGGCCTCGAAAAGCGCCGGCACGACCGCTCCGGCCGGCCCGCCGGCACATCCCAGCCGCTCTGCCAATGCCCAAAGATCCGCCCGGTCGCCGCCGCGACCACCCCAGGCCACCGGCAAGGCAAGCGCGAACCACCCCATTTCAGCCGCCTGCCGCCACCAGGGCAGAGCGTCCTGCGACGCCGACGGGAAGAGGATCGATTCATCGGCCAATGGCGTATTCAGCCAATGGCGCGCAGGCGAGAGCGCGATGGGTTGCACTAAAAGTCCTGAACGTTCACAGACTTGAGCCTTGCGGCACGGACGGCTCAGCCTAGCAGACCCGCGCCCTCGAGACCATCGGCCATCGTCCCGCCGCCGATGCCCACGACGTCCGTCATCAACGCCCTCGTCTGCTGCAGCCGTCCCATGGGCATTTCCTCGCCCCCGCCCGGGCACTCCGGATTGAAATAGGCGACCTCCTGTGCTAGGCCATTAGCAGGGGCGAGATTCACTTTCCCCGATCAACCGCCCCATCGGCACCAACAGCACGAATGAACAGGCCACGGAGGAGACGCCATGAGTACGCCCCAACCCACCTCGATCCGGCCGCCCCGGCTCGCGGAAGTCGACGCCCAAGTCAATCCGTATCAGGCCATTTTGGACAAGCAGCGCCGCGCCCTGCGCGCGCAGGGCTTCCCGGATGTCACCCGGCGCGTTGCCGCGCTGGAAGCCCTGGCACGCAGCCTCGGCGCTCACGCCGATGAACTGGTGCAAGCCGTGCAGGCCGACTTCGGCCATCGCTCGCCGCACGAGACCATTGCCAGCGAAGTCCTGGGGGCCCTCGCCGAAATCCGGCTCACCAAGGGCAAGATCAAGGGCTGGGCCAAGCCCAAGCGCCCGCCGCTCCTGTCGGGGCTGCCCGGTGGACGGATCTACTACCAGCCCAAGGGCGTCGTCGGCATCATGGGCGCCTGGAACTATCCGGTGATGCTGGTGCTCTCGCCGCTGATCGGCGCGCTGGCCGCCGGCAACCACGTCATGATCAAGCCGCCGGACATGACCCCGCGCACGGCGGACGTGCTGCAACGCATGCTGGGGGAGATCTTCGATGAATCCTATGTCGCCGTGATCACCGGCGACGTGCAGGCCGCCATCGATTTTTCCGCCCTGCCCTTCGATCACCTGATGTACACCGGTAACACCGAGATCGGCCGGCGCGTGATGATGGCCGCGGCGCGCAACCTGACCCCGGTCACGCTGGAACTGGGCGGCAAGTCGCCGACCGTCATCACCGACGACTACCCGCTCGACAATGCCGCCAACCGCATCCTGCTCGGCAAGGGCGTCAATGCCGGGCAAACCTGCATCGCACCGGACTACGTGCTGATCTCTCGTCACCGCCAGCAGGCTTTCGTCGACGCGTGGACCCAGGCGGTCAGCCGGCGCTATCCGACGCTCGCCGACAACCCGGATGTCACCTGGATCATCAACGATCGCCACTACAACCGCCTGCAGGCCATGATCGAGGACGCGCGCGCCAAGGGTGCCACCGTCATCGAGATCAACCCGGCCCGCGAAACCATTCCCGCGGGCAAGCGCGTCATCGCGCCGACGGTCATCACCGACGTCACCGACGACATGCGCGTGATGCAGGAGGAAATCTTCGGACCCATACTGCCCATCCGCGCGGTGGACAATCTGGACGAGGCCCTGAACTACATCCAGGACCGCCCACGACCGCTGGCGCTGTATTACTTCGACGAGGATCGGGCGCGCGCCGAGCGCGTCATGGCCGATACCCTTTCGGGCGGGGCCTGCGTCAACGACACGGTCGTGCACCTGGCCAACTTCAACATGCCCTTCGGCGGCACTGGCGACAGCGGCGCAGGCGCCTATCACGGCTTCTGGGGCTTCTCGGAGTTCTCGCACAAAAAATCGGTGCAGTTCCAGAGCCGGCGCTTTTCTCCGGCCCAGTTCATCCGGGGTCCCTATCCCGCCAAGGCCTATGGTTACCTCCAGCGGGCCGTGCGCTTTCTGAGTTGATCCCTGATCCAGTTTCTCGGTGCACGACAAAAGAATCGGCACACCCGGAATCCGGGTGTGCCGTTTTTTGGGTCAGAACCGGGCTTCAGACGACCCGATCGTTGCGGCTCAGGCCGGCAGCAGGCTGCAATCCGGCGGAGGCTGGCTGCCACGCAGCAGTTCCTCGCGGCTGTAGCCGTAGGTCTCGTTTTCCAGATACGACACGCCGCTCTTCACGTTCTGCTCCGCCGCCAAGCGACGCTCGGCCTCCGTGGCCATGGTGCGGTCCCACTCCAGCAGCAGCGGGCTGATCTTCTTGTACCAAAGCGGCGGGATCAGGGCGTAGAAGAAGGTCGTCGTATAGCCGGCCGGCGCGTGCGGCGCTTCATGCACCAAGGGCTTCAGGTTCCAGAACTCGACGCTGGCATCGGCATGGTGATGGGCGTGGCGGTTGATCGCGCACAAGAACCAGTTGGACATGCGGTTGTTGCAGTTCCAGGCATGGCGCACCTGCATGGGTTCGGTCGGCACCCGCACCAGACCATGGTGCTCCATGTAGTTGGCCAGTTCCAATGCGTTGCGGGCGATGAAGCCGATGGCGAGATAACCCAGCAAACCCACGAAGCCCGCCGCTGCCATGAAGAACAGCGCCACCGCCGCCTCCATCAGCCAGCCGCGGATGGCGCGGTTCTTGTAGCTGATGTGGTTCTGGCCCATCCGGTTCAGCCGCTCCTTCTCCAGATCCCAGGTCATCTTGTACTGGCCCAGCGTGGAGCGCACCACGAAGTGGTAGTAGTTCTCGCCACGGATGCTGGTGGCCGGATCGGCCGGCGTGCAGACGAGGTTGTGATGGCCATAGGGATGGCGGATCGAGAACAGGGTGAACATCCCGAAAGCCTCGCCGAAACGCCCCATGAACACCGCGACGGGGTTCTCGGTACGATGGGTCAGTTCGTGGCCGACGATGATCGACGCGTTGGTGGCCGCAATCGCTGCCAGACCCAGGGCGCCCAGCATTTCCAAGAGCGTATTGTCGGCATTGGCGGCCAGGAGGTCATAGCC
>PKCW01000243.1 GCA_002862965.1 Pseudomonadota bacterium | reverse complement strand
GATGACCTCGGCGGCCACCTCTTCGCCCCGATGCGCCGGGAGGCAATGCATGAACAGGGCATCGGGACGCGCCAAGGCCATCAAGTCCGCGTCGACCTGATAGGCCGCGAAGCGGGCGCTGCGCTCGGCCTGCTCGGTCTCCTGCCCCATGCTGGCCCAGACGTCGGTGACGATCAGGTCCGCGTCCTGCGCCGCTTGGCGCGGATCGCGCAGAACCGCCACCCGCGATCCTGCTGCGCGCAGCAGCGCGGCGTCCGGGGCGTCGTTTTCCGGGCAGGCGATGCGCAGTTCGAACTCCAGCCGCATGGCCGCATGGATGTAGGACTGGCAGACGTTGTTGCCATCGCCGATCCACGCGACGCGGCGGCCGGCGATCGGACCGCGGTGCTCCTCGTAGGTCTGCAGGTCGGCGAGCAGTTGGCAAGGGTGATGCTGGTCGGTCAGTGCATTGATGACCGGCACGCGCGAATGGGCGGCGAAGGTTTCCACCATGTCGTGGCGGTGAGCGCGGATCATGACCGCGTCCACCATGGATGAGATCACACGTGCGGTGTCGGCGATGGGCTCGCCGCGCCCCAGCTGGCTGTCCCGCGGCGACAGGAACAGCGCATGGCCGCCCAGTTGCGTCATGCCGGCCTCGAAGGACACCCGCGTCCGGGTGGACGCCTTCTCGAAGATCATGGCGAGGGTTTTGTGTTGCAGCGGGAGATGGGCTTCTCCGCGGCGGTGCATGCCCTTGAGCGCATGTGCCCGGGCCAGAATCGTGTTGAGCTCATCGGCTGTGAAATCGAGCAGCGTCAGGAAATGGCGAACCGTCACGAAAGGGTCATCCTTGACTGAGAAACCGATCCAGCACGCGGCGCAGGCGCGGGACCAGATAATGGGTGTGTTCATCCATCCAGATCAGCGGTGGCAAGAGGCGGATGACCCGCTCGGCCGTCACGTTGACGAGGATGCCTTCCTCCAGCGCCAGCGCTGGCAAGGTCGGCGCCGGTCGGTCCAGCTCGATGCCGATCAGCAATCCCTGGTGGCGAATGGCTCGCACCACCGGCAGATCGGCGAGGGCATCGCGGAGCGTGTCCACCAGCCGCTGCGCCAATGCCGGGACGCCCGCGATCAGGCGCTCGCGCTCCAGCACGTCGAGCACCGTCAGCGCCGCGCGACAGGCGAGGGGGTTACCGCCGAAGGTGGTGCCGTGACTGCCGGGCTGCAGCGCTTCGGCCGCGGCGCCACGGGACAGACAGGCGCCGATCGGTACGCCGTTGCCGAGGGCCTTGGCCAGCGTCATGACATCCGGCGCGACGCCTGCGAGCTGATGGGCGAACCATGCACCGGATCGGCCCATGCCGGACTGGATTTCATCGACCATCATCAGCCAGCCCTGCCGGTCGCAGAGTCGGCGCACACCCTGCAGATACTCGGGCGGGGCGATGCGGATGCCGCCTTCGCCCTGCACCGGTTCCAGCAGCACCGCGACGATCCCGCTCTCCGGGGTCGCCAGAGTTTCCAACGCGTCCAGATCGCCGAAGGGAACGCGGATGAAGCCTTCGACCAAGGGCTCGAAACCCTGTTGGGCCTTTGTGTTGGCGGTGGCGGTCAGGGTGGCCAGCGTGCGGCCGTGGAAAGCGCCGTCCATGACCACGATGCGTGGCAGCGTGATTCCCCGCCCGTGGCCGAGGCGGCGCGCCAGCTTGATTGCCGCTTCATTGGCCTCGGCGCCCGAGTTGCAGAAAAACACCCGATCCATGCCCGCCAGTTCGCACAGTCGCGCGCCGAGGGTTTCCTGCAGCGGGATGCGATACAGGTTGGAGGTGTGCAGCAAGGTCGCGAGCTGATCGCTCAAGGCCGCCGTCAGCGCCGGATGCGCATGCCCAAGGCTGCAGACCGCGATGCCGCTCAGGGCGTCGAGATGGCGCCGTCCCTGTTCATCCCACAACCACACGCCCTCGCCGCGCGTAAACGCGACCGGCAGGCGGGCATAGGTCGACATCAGATGCTCCTTCATGGGGCCCTAGTCCTTGGCTTCAACGTCTCTGAATTCGTGACCCACTCGCAGCCGCCGCCCTGAAAAACACGGCAGGGCCGTCCTGTGGCGGGACAGCCCTGGCAGCCGGGTTCGCCGGATCGAGGTTGGGGTCAGGCGGCGAAGTTCTTCGCAGCAAACTCCCAGTTTACCAGACTCCAGAACGCTTCCATGTACTTGGGCCGCGCGTTGCGGTAGTCGATGTAGTAGGCGTGTTCCCAGATGTCGCAGGTGAGCAGGGGAACGACGGTGGTGTCGGTCAGCGGCGTGGCGGCGTTGGACGTCTCGACGATGGCCAGGCTGCCGTCGGATTTCTTGACCAGCCAGCCCCAGCCGGAGCCGAAATTCGCGACGGTCTGATCGGTGAAGGCTTTCTTGAAATCGGCAAACGAGCCGAAGCTCTTGGTGATGGCCTCGGCCAGCGCGCCGGTGGGCTCGCCGCCGCCGTTGGGCGACAGGCAATGCCAATAGAAAGTGTGGTTCCAGACCTGCGCGGCCTGGTTGAACAGCTTGCCGGTCGCCTTGCGGATGATCTCCTCCAGGCTGAGCTCGGCGTATTCGGTGTCGGGGATGAGGCTGTTCAGCGTGTCCACATAGGTCTTGTGGTGCTTGCCGTAGTGATATTCCAGCGTTTCCTTCGACAGATGCGGCTGCAGCGCATCCATGGCGTAGGGCAGTTCGGGCAGGGCATGAACCATGATCGATCTCCTGATGGGATGAACAGGCTATCGGTCTCGGCCTGCGTCAGCGGACGCCGCCGCTCAGGCGGGGTGTTGGACGAGGCCGGGGCCGGGGACGAGTCGAGGGTCTACCATAGGCGAGCGCTTGCCGCGATGCAATCGCAATGACGACCCGGAAACCCCGGTTTCAACCGCGTTTCTCTATCAGTTCAAGCGCATATCCATCCGGGTCGCGGATGAAAGCGATCAGCGTATGGCCGTGCTTCATGGGTCCGGGCTCGCGGGTGATGACACCACCGCGAGCGCGGACCTGCTCGCAGCTTCGACGGATGTCTTCCACCGCGATGGCAATGTGGCCAAAGCCGTTGCCCAGTTCGTAGTGGTCCGTGTCCCAGTTATGGGTCAGTTCGATGACCGCCGTATCGGCTTCCTCTCCGTAGCCGATGAAGGCGAGCGTGAAACGCCCCTCCGGATAGTCCTGCCGGCGCAGCAGCCGCATGCCCATGACGTCGGTGTAGAACGCCAGGGACCCCTCGAGGTCGGTGACGCGCAGCATGGTGTGGATGATTCGCATGGATGCCCTCCGTTTGCGGTGCGGGGTTCGCTAAGACGATCGCGCATGGGCGCCGTCGGGCGGCCGGTGTTGCGGTCGCGTTCCGTCGGCGATGGACCACGCCATTTCGAGCGCAACCGCCAAACGGCCGATTTGCCGCTCGCGATCCCGATGCAGCGCTTGCGCCTCGGCGATCGGCAGCGGCCGGAACGAGATCGCGTCCCCGGCGCGCAGTTGCGCGAGTTGGGATCGGGTGATGCTGGCCGTCGTTCCCAGCACAGGATAGCCACCCGTGGTCTGGTGGTCGACGCCGAGCAGGATGGGCTGGCCGTCGGGCGGCAGTTGCAGCGTGCCGCAGGTGACTCCCGCCGACAGCCGCTCGGGACCCAGCGGCGCGGGCAGGGCAGGCCCCGAGAGGCGCAGCCCCATGCGGTCGCATCGCCGGTCGACCCGAAACGCACCGGTTGCCAACGCCTCGCGCGCCGAGTCGGGCAGGGTTTGCCAATCGGGACCGGGGATGAAGTGCAGTGTCACCGGTTGATCCGGCGGCGGGGCGTCGTGGCGGACCCACCATCGAGGCCAGCAGGCCCCGGCGTGGGGTTTCTCCGTCGGACGACGGGACGCGCCGATGGGCAAGCGGTCACCGGCTTGCAAGGGGCGCCCGCGCCAGCCGCCGATCCCGGCGCGCAGATCGGTGCTGCGGCTGCCGAGAATGAGGGGAACGTCGATCCCGCCGCCGACCGCGAGATAACCCCGGCATCCCCGATGGAGACCGCCCCAGGCCAGGCGGCTGCCGGACGGCGCCCACACCGGCCGCCAGCCGGGCAGGTCGGCGTCGTTCAGGGTGATGGTCGAGGGTCCCCCGGTCCACGCGATCCAGCCGCCGCTTTCCAGCACGAGGCGGGGGCCCGCCAGCGTGATTTCCAGCATCGCCGCGCCCGGATCGTTGCCCACCAGCAAATTGGCGATGCGCGCCGCGTCGCGATCCATGGCCCCGCCCGGCGCCAGCCCCAGGTGCTGATGTCCCCAGCGGCCGAGATCCTGCACGGTGGTAAGCAGGCCGGGAGCCTCGACCTGGATCACGGCCCGCCGGCCTCGAGGTTGAACGCAGCCGGCTCGATCGCGACGAAGCGCACCCGGTCGTCGGGCGCCAGCAGACAGGGCGGCGCGCGCGCAGGATCGAAGAGCGTCAGCGGGGTGCGGCCGATGATCTGCCAGCCCCCCGGCGTGGCTTGTGGATACACGCCCGTCTGCGCGCCGGCGATGCCCACCGATCCGGCCGGGGTGAGCAGGCGCGGCGTGGCCTTGCGTGCCATGACGAGCCTTGGATCGAGCCCGCCCAGATACGGGAAGCCGGGGGTGAAGCCGAGGAAATACACCCGATACAGCGCGCCGGCGTGGCGCTGGATCACGGCTTCGGCGGAAAGACCTGCGTGCGCGGCGACCGCGATCAGATCCGGGCCGTACTCGCCGCCGTAACAAACCGGGATGCAGACCTCGCGTGCGGGTGTCGGCGCCTCGGCCGCATCCTCGTCCGCCGTCAGCAGCGCCGTCAGTGCGCGACCGAGCGTATCGTGCGTCCACTGCTGCGGGTCGTAATGCAGGGTCAGCGTCGTATAGGCCGGCACGAGGTCGCGCAGGCCGTGCAGACCGGCTGCGCGAATCCGCCGCGCCAGCGCATGGACCTTTGTGTTGGTGGCGTCGCCAAGCCGCGCGCCAAGGGTGATCTGCAAGGCGCAATCACCCAGCGGCGCGATACGCGCGGCCGGTTTCATGGGGCGCCTCCTGATGCGGGTTGCGTCATGATCGCGATTCGAGCCCGCGAGCTTGGGCGCAGATGTCTGCGGCGGCGGTGTGCGTCATTCCGCGGAGTATATCCCGCGTCTGCTGGACAGATCGGAAGACCCCGCGATTCGAGGTGAGCATCTCGCAGGTGGCGGTCCCAGGCGGGCGAT
Organism: Pseudomonadota bacterium; assembly: GCA_002862965.1. GTDB lineage: Bacteria > Pseudomonadota > Gammaproteobacteria > UBA5335 > UBA5335 > Macondimonas. Next base: position 5,967 of record PKCW01000243.1, on the reverse strand, counting down.
TGCCGGCGCGCCATCGGTTCAGGTAGGGTCGATTCGTAGCGTTGAGCCCTGAGTTCGCGGGCCGCGGCCCGACGTTCAAGGTCGCGGGCGTGCTTGCCTTGGCCGGCTTGCGCTTCTGTTCGGAGCTCGGGCGTAAACCGCCGCCGTTGCTGTGGTTGGGAGGCTTCATGGACAGACAGATCATTTTTGGGCAACGGGTGTTGTCTGGCATCGGTGCCTTGGGCGCGATCGCGCTCACGCTGTTCGTTCTCGCGCCGGCAGCGTTCGCCGCGGATGTGGCAGACGGCGTGTGTCCCATCATGGTCAAGCTGCTTCCCGAAGTGCGCGGGTATCAGCCGGAGGGCGCGCGGGCACAGCTTGTCATGGCAGTCGCGGAACGGTTCGACTACGACCGTGCAAAATTGCGTCAGCTTAGAGGCGACGTCGACAAATCGACCATCGCGACATGCCCAAGGGAACGCGAAGCCATGCTCGGTGCGATGAAGATGAAGACACTGGCCGAAGCGCTGTTCTGATCCTGATGGGCTCGCGGCCATCGCTGCGGCTGCGGGTGGAGCCGAATCGATCGCCGGAGAGCTTGCCGGCTCACGCGTGGCCGGCCGGCCCGCTCATGTGTCTTGGTGGAGATTTGCCGGACCGGTAACTCAAATCGACGGGCCAAACTCGGTTGGTTGACGGCGTTCCACCATATCAATTGATCGGATACCAAAACTGCATTGAATTCAGATGGCTCCCGGTCTCCCCGGCCATGACCTTCAGCTTGTCTCAGGTTTTGCAACGATCGTCTATTCTACTCATCAACCGTTTGCGGATTAGCGAGGTGACGAGTGCCACATCCCTTTGATGTTGCTCACAACGATGCTTTTGCGAAGCTCGGCGCCAAAGTGCCGGGGCCGCATTGGTCAGCTTTCGACGTCTCCATGGATCAGGCGCGCGCAGGTAATGCCACACGCCTCGTCACCACGATCTGGAACTTTCATGCCTGGGAACCAGCGTTTACTGAGGGGGCTATAAATGAAGACGTTACCGACGGGACGTTGTGGTATCGCACAAAACAGCCACCGCTTCATGATGCGCCAAACTGGACTGCACATTGGAACCGCGTTCAGCTTGCGCTCAAGATGCATCTTCCCATCATCGGCGTGTTGAAAGATGTCCGAACGAACAGATGCTCCATGGAAAATCTTTTCATAATCGATAACGGGTCACGGCGATACCAGATCGACGACGGTTCTCTGTGGCTAAGATTGCGACCGCGTGGGACGGTCGGCTGTTATGTGTGCTTCGTCGATATGAACACCATCGCCCGCGAGTTCCCTCCTGATTCATTGCGGGCACACCACTGCGAGTTCGAGCGAAAAGTCGATAGGTCGCGCCGACTGTCCAGTGCGACCAGGACCCAACGACTGCTGGATGCCCGGCGCCTGCCGGAGCGGATTGACGTCATCGCAAGCGTTTTCGTGCGAAATCCAGACGTTGTGGCGGAAGTTCTTTTTCAGGCGGAAGGCAAATGCCAGCGATGCGCCAAGCCGGCGCCGTTCAAGCGGGCTTCTGATGGAACGGCGTACCTTGAGGTTCATCATCGGGTGCCGCTGGCCGTCGGGGGAGAGGACACGGTTGCCAACGCGATTGCGCTTTGCCCGAACTGTCATCGGGAATTGCACTACGGCGAGTTCACGCCATAAGCGAACCGGCTCAACAGATTGCTTCCTGTGGCCATGGGGATTCGAGTCTTCCCTGGAAAGCCGAACATAAGCCGATCGCTGAATCGGCTCCGGTTTCTTTCGTTTTCGATCCCCACCAGAGAATGGCTTTTCAACGCTCGGGGAGCGCATACGGCAACTCGCGCGGCCGGAAGACGGCATTGCCGCAATCGGGGAGGGTGATGTCGCCGGTGCCGAGCACGTCCTGTCGCACCACCGCCATTGTCAGGTATCCGCCATCGGGATGTCGGGCGGCGGCGATCACGGTGCCGGCGGCCTCATCCGCCGCTTCGCCGGCGCGGACCAGCGACATGCCGGGGCGCGGCGGCGTATCGGCCTGGGCGAGGCCGATACGCAGGCGACGCTTGATCTCGCCGCGATGGCGCACGCGGGTGACGGTCTCCTGCCCGGGATAGCAGCCCTTGCCGAAGCCGATCGCGCCGAGCGCGTCGAGATTCAACATCTGGGGGATGAACTGCTCGGCGGTTTCGGCGCTGAGGAAGGGCTCGCCGGCCTGGATGGCGAGCAGAGCCCAGGCCGCGGGGCCCACCGGCGCGCCATGCACCTGCAGTCGTTGCCACAGCGTCTTCATCTCGGTCAGCGGGCCGAGCGCCAGCCAGCGCGCCGGGCCGGGCAGGGCGACCAGCGTCGTGTCCTGAGCAGTGAGCACTGCGAACGGCCGGGTCGGCAGCGCGCCGCCCATGGACTCCTGCAGGTCATCGGCCAGCGCCGTTCCCGCGACGCCGATGCGGATCAGGGTTTCGGAGGCGTCTTCCAGCGTCACCCGGGCGCGCAGCACGAAACGGCGCAGCCGGGCGAGGACATCCTCAAGCTGCTCGCGTGGGAGCATGAGATAGAAATCCTCGCCGCGCATGAACAGGATGAAGCTGGCGATCACCTTGCCCTGCGGGCTGAGGTAGCAGGCGAACGAGGCCTGCTCCGCGGACACCGTGCCGACATCGGTGGCGAGCTGTGCCTGCAGGAAGCTGCGTGCATCCGCCCCCCGCACTTCCAGCAAGCCCAGATGCCCGAGATCGGCCACGACCGGGGCCCCGAGCACCATGCGGCGCTCCCGTTCCGGATTGCCGAAGTGGATGAGCCTGCCATCGGCAAGTTCCGCGCCGGCATCGGTCAGAAACGTGGCCCATTCAGGCTTCATGAGGGGAACTCCTGTCGAAAATGGCCATTTCGAAATCATGCGGCAAGTTTCATTCCAGAGGCGGTGGCAGCACTCGTCCGCCTTGCGCAGCCGGCGTCGTTTCAGTATAAATGCCGCAGTCATCGCGAGGGGGGAGGCCGGGATGGAAACGACAACTGCCCTCGAGCCCGCCGCAGACGCCGCGCCACAGCCGCCGGAACCGGCGGAGCAACAGCCGCCATGTCCGCCCGAGGAAATCGGCGGCCCCAAGGGCCTCGAGCCAACCCGTTACGGGGACTGGGAACGCCGCGGACGCTGCATCGATTTTTGATCATGGCCTGCGGCCGCCTGCGCCGCAGGTCCGTCCCTGCGGACATGCCGCGCTTGGACTGGATCGGTTGACCGGATTTGGGGTATGGGCCGGATTCTCCGGGCTCGTGCGGTCGACCGCCCGATTCGTATCGTTGGGAGGGAGACCTGTGCAACACCCACGCCCCCTGTCGCCGCACCTGCAGGTGTATCGCTGGTCGCTGACCATGGCGATGTCCATCCTGCATCGCGCGACCGGCATCGCGCTCTCGGTCGGCAGCGTGCTGCTCGTGTTCTGGCTCGCGGCCCTCGCGGCAGGTCCGGACGCTTTCGCCACGGCGCAGGCGGTGGTCGGCTCCCCGATCGGCCTGTTGCTGCTGTTCGGCTGGTCGGTCGCGCTGTTCTATCACCTGTGCAACGGTATCCGGCATCTGTTCTGGGACATCGGCATGGGTTTCGAGAAGTCTCAGGCGCGCCGCAGCGGCTGGCTCACGCTGGTGGGCACCGGTCTGCTGACCATCCTGGCCTGGGGCCTTGGCCTTTCCGGAGGGCTGTGAACATGGACATGCGTACACCGCTCGCCCGCGCCAATCATCTCGGATCGGCGCGCGAAGGGGCCCACCACTGGTGGTGGCAACGCCTCACCGCCCTGGCGCTGGTGCCGCTGATGCTCTGGCTGGTCGGCTCTCTGGTCGCCACGACGGGCGCTGACTACACCGCGATGCGGGCCTGGGTCGCCCGGCCGGGTGTGACACTGGGGCTGGTCACCCTGCTGATCGCGCTCTTTTATCACGCACAGATCGGCCTGCAGGTGATTCTTGAGGACTACGTCCATACCGAAGGGCTCAAGCTGGCTGCGCTGATCGCCGTGCGCGCTGCCTGCTTCCTGCTGGGCCTGCTGGGCGTGATTTCCGTGTTGCGCATCGCCTTCGGGAGCTGATCGGATGAGTGAGGCATATCGTATCGTCGACCACAAATACGACGTCATCGTGGTCGGCGCCGGCGGGGCGGGCCTGCGGGCGACTTTCGGCATGGCCACGCAGGGTCTGGCGACTGCTTGCATCACCAAGGTCTTCCCGACCCGCTCGCACACCGTCGCCGCGCAGGGCGGCATCTCGGCCGCGCTCGGCAACATGGGCGAGGACGACTGGCGCTTTCACTTCTACGACACCGTCAAGGGCTCGGACTGGCTCGGGGATCAGGACGCCATCGAGTACATGTGCCGCGAGGCCATCCCAGCGATCCTCGAGCTCGAGCACTACGGCGTGCCGTTTTCCCGCACTGATACCGGCAAGATCTACCAGCGGCCTTTCGGCGGCATGACTACCCACTACGGCCAGGGCATCGCCCAGCGCACCTGTGCCGCGGCCGACCGCACCGGCCATGCCATCCTGCATACGCTTTACCAGCAGTCGCTCAAGCATCACGCCGAGTTCTTCATCGAATACTTCGCGCTCGACCTCATCATGGACGAGGAGGGCGTGTGCCGCGGTGTGACGGCGCTGAATCTGTCGGACGGGACGATCCATCGCTTCCGCGCCCACATGACCGTGCTCGCGACCGGCGGCTATGGCCGCAGCTATTTCTCCTGCACCTCGGCGCACACCTGCACCGGCGACGGCAACGGTATGGTGCTGCGCGCCGGCCTGCCGCTGCAGGACATGGAGTTCGTGCAGTTCCACCCGACCGGCATCTACGGTGCCGGCTGCCTCATCACCGAGGGCGTGCGCGGCGAAGGTGGCTATCTGACCAATGCCCAGGGCGAGCGCTTCATGGAGCGCTATGCACCGAACGCCAAGGATCTGGCCTCGCGCGACGTGGTGAGCCGCGCCATGACGGTCGAGATCCGCGAAGGTCGCGGCGTGGGCCCCCACAAGGATCACATCCACCTGCATCTGGAGCACCTCGGCCCCGAGGTGATCAACGAGCGCCTGCCGGGGATCGCCGAATCGGCGCACATCTTTGCCGGCGTGGACGTCACGCGCGAGCCGATCCCCGTGCTGCCGACCGTGCACTACAACATGGGCGGCATCCCGACGAACTTCCATGGCGAGGTGGTCACCCTGCGCGACGGCAACCCCGACGCCGTGGTGCCAGGCCTCATGGCCATCGGCGAGGCGGCCTGCGTGTCCGTGCACGGCGCCAACCGCTTGGGCTCCAATTCGCTGCTCGACCTGGTCGTGTTCGGGCGTGCGGCGGCGCTGCGCTGCGCCGAGCTCATTCGCCCCGGCGCGCCGCACAAGACGCTGCCGGCCTCGGCGAGCGAACTGGGCATTGCGCGCCTGGACCGCTTGCGCAACGCCAAGGGCAGCCTGAGCACCGCCCAGATCCGCCTCGACATGCAGCGCACCATGCAGAACAACGCCGCGGTGTTCCGCACCGGGGATGTCCTGCAGGAAGGCTGCGAGCACATCGAAAACGTCTATCGCTCGTTTGCCGACGTGGCGGTGGGCGACCGGGGTCTGATCTGGAACAGCGACCTGATCGAGACGCTGGAGCTGGACAACCTGATCAGCCAGGCCTCGGTTACGCTGCACAGCGCTCACAACCGCAAGGAAAGCCGCGGCGCCCACGCGCATGAGGATTACCCGGACCGAAATGACGCCAAATGGATGAAACACACTTTGGCGTGGTATGATTACGGCAAAAACAAAGTCAAAATCGACTATCGCCCCGTCCATGATTACACCATGACCGACGGCATTGATTATATCGAACCGAAGAAGCGCGTTTATTAATCAAATGCAAAACTATCGAAAAAGCGGGTCTTGGACCCGCTTTTTTTATGCTTCATAAGGGAACGGATTCTGCAAAATA
>PKCW01000004.1 GCA_002862965.1 Pseudomonadota bacterium | reverse complement strand
GGCCGAGGGGACTTTCCGCCGGATCGCCGCCGATGAGGCGCTCGCGTTCATGATCGCGGCGGCCGGGCAGGACCGCCCCTACTGGCTGTTCGACACGCGCGACTCAGGCAGCTACGCCCGCGGCCATCTGGCGCAGGCCGAACCTCTTGCCGAGCGCGATCTCGGCGACTGGATCGGCCGCCTGCCGCGCGCCGAGCCGGTGCTGATCTACTGCTACCACGGCAACGCCAGTCAGGTGTTCGCCAAGACCTTCGCCGACTTCGGCTACACCGAGGTCTACAGCATCGACGGCGGCTTTCAGGCGCTGGCCCAGGCGATCGCGGCGCGCCAGACCGCCGATGATTCCCGGCCGGCGCCGAGCGCCGCGCTGCAGGCGTTCATGGCCGAGGCGGGGTTCGCCGCCGCGGGGATCGACGCCATCACGGACCACGGCATGACGCCGCTGATGAAGGCCGCGCGCGCGGCGCGGCGCGATCTGGTCGACGAGCTGATCGTTCTGGGCGCCGATCTGGAGGCGCGCAACACGGACGGCAACACCGCGCTGTGGCTGGCCTGTTTCGGCGGCGATGCCGAGCTGGTGCGGCGCCTGATCGCGGCCGGCGCGCGCCTCGACCACCAGAACGACACCGGCGCCACGGCGCTGATGTACTGCGCGTCCAGCGGCCGCGACGCGCTGGTGGAACTGCTGCTCGGCGCCGGCGCCGACGCGAGCCTGCGCACGCAGGACGATTTCCGCGCCGTCGATCTGGCCGCGACGATCGGCAGCCTGCGCCTGCTGCGCCACACGGCCTGAGGCCATGGCGTCGGGGACTGCGGAAACCGGGACGCTGGATGTGGCCATCATCGGCGCCGGCCTGTGCGGTCTGCGTCTGGCCACGCTGCTGCAACCGTCCGGCGCCCGCATCGGCGTGTTCGAGGCCCGGGCACGCAGCGGCGGGCGCGTGCTGACCGTGGCCGATGGCGCGATCGACCTGGGGCCCACCTGGTTCTGGCCGCGCAACCAGCCGCGGATGACGCAGCTCGTCGCCGAACTGGGCCTGCCGGGCGTCCTGCAGCACGACGACGGCCGCGCGCTGTATCACGATCGGGCGGACCAGCCGCCGCGCACGGTGGCGGCCGCCGACCTGCATGGCGGCGCGCAGCGCATCGACGGCGGCATGGCCCGGCTGGCCGCCGCCCTCGCGGAGCGGCTCCCCGCCGGCACCGTTCGTCTGCAGCATCGGCTGCGGGCGCTGGCGCGCCGGGACGACCATGTCGAGCTGGCGATCGAATGCGAGGCGGAGACGGTCGCGGTGCGCGCGCGACAGGTGGTGCTGGCGTTGCCGCCGCGGCTGGTGGACGAGACGCTCCGCTTCACGCCGGCGCTGCCGGCGCCGCTGTGCGCTGCAATGCGCGAAACCCCGACCTGGATGGCGAGCGCGGCCAAGGCGGCGATGCAATACCCGGCTGCGTTCTGGCGCGCGGCCGGTCACAGCGGCAATGCCTTCATCCGCCACCCGCAGGCGGTGCTGTGCGAGATCTTCGATGTCTGCGGTCCCGATGGTGGCCCGGCGGCGCTTGCCGGTTTCTTCGATCTGGATCCCGCGCAGCGCCGGCTGCTGGCGCCCCATCTGCCACGGCTGCTGCGCGGCCAGTTCGCGCAACTGTTCGGCCCCGCGGCGGCGGCGGGCACCTTGCATCAATACGACTGGGCCGAGGATCCCCTGACCTGCGCCGCACTCGACCGGGACGAGCCGGTGACGGTGCATCCGCTCTACGGCGATGCGCGCCTCACGGCGCCGCAATGGGACGGCCGGTTGCTGCTCGGCGGTAGCGAAACGGCGGCGCGCAGCGGGGGTTATCTCGAAGGAGCGCTGGAGGCGGCGGCGCGCCTCGCCGGCCAGATCATCCCGCCTGCCCGTTTCCCGAACGGCGCTTCAGGCGCGCGGCATGTCATGACCGGGATGCCCGCGTGAAATCGGCTGCTGATCAGGAGATTTGCATGCCGCGCAGCCTGACTGCGTGCCTGAACCGCGACCGGATTCCTGGCCGCAAGGCCCTGCAACAGGCGATCGCCGCACTCGACCGGCCGCTCGCGCTCGATGCGGGCGAGGCGCCGTTCGCGACAGCGGGCTACCTGCCATGCACGCTCGGCGGCGAGGACGCCGGCTTCGACCTGCGCATCGGCGAGACCCCGGACACGGGCGATGGCCGCGCGATCCTGCTGACGCTCACCTGGAGCGGCGATTCGCGCGAGGAAGCCGCCGCACGCATCGTCTGCGCGGCGCTCGCCGCCCACTTCGGTGCGCGGGTGCAGGCCGGGAATGCAGTGCAAGCCGTTCCGGCGCTCCTGGCCGCCGCCGATGCCTGTCTCGAATCGTTCTGATCCGGATACCACCCGCCAAGGACCCATCGCCATGACCACCACCGATCTCCTGCAGGGCAACCGCGTCATCCTGGCGCACTACGACAGCTACAGCGCGGCGCTGCTGTTCGCGCGCTGGGACGAGCGCAGCCTGCTGTGGCCCGAGGCTTTGCCCGAGTCCGCGGCGGTGATGCCGGCGCCGGACGATATCGGCGCCACCCACGACGGTGAGGCGGTGCGCCAGGCGATGATCGCGCGCTGCGACCTGAACGCCGGCGAGCTGGTGCGCGCCGGCGAGTTCGACCACTGGGCACAGACGGGCGCCGGGCCGGTGCGCATCCACCTGCTGCGCTTCACCACGCCCGATGCGCCCAAGGCGCAGGTCGAGGCGCTGGGCGGTGCCTTTCGGCACCTGACGCAACTGCGCGGGGCGGCGATGAGCGAGCTGTTGCTGCTGCGCGAGGTGTTCAACCTCATCGTCGGCGGCAGCGGCGGGCGGGGTTAACGCGGCGCCGGCCGGGGATCAGTCGGGGGTCATGTCTGCCTGCAGCAGCACTTCGTCCGGCAGGCCGCCGCTGCCGCTGGTCAGCTCGACGGTGCCGAGCGGCGAGTAGCCCGTGTCGCCCTCGATCATCACCACCGCCTCGGCCGGGAAGGCGCGCAGGATTTCGATGAGCTGGCGGACGTTCATGCGGACTTCCGGGATGCGCGGCGGCGCCGGCGGCCTGCGTTCATGCGGCGGCGGCGAGGTCGATCTCGACCAGGCCATCGGCGGTCAGGCGCAGCGGAAACTCGCGCAGCCGGCAGCCGGTCGGGCTCAGACCCTCGCCAGTGCGGCCGTTGAATACCCAGCCGTGCACGGTGCAGACGAGGATGCGGCCGTTGAAGTCGGCGTTGTTGACCAGCGACTGACCCTCGTGCGGACAGCGACCGACGAAGGCGCGCGGCTGCCCGCCGTCCGGCCACAGCACCAGCACGTCCTGCCCGTCGACGAGGAACGGCACCGACTCGCCCTCGGCGAGGTATTTGCGTTTGCACAGCGTCTGAAAGGCCACAATCCGCTCCCCCCATGCATGAATGAATTCCGACAAACCGGCGGCGCGCGGGTGGCAGAGCCGCCGGGTCGCGTCACTCGTCCAATACCTTGCAAGGCCCGTGCAAGCAGGAAAAGCGGCAGATCACGGGTTTGCGTGCGTCGGGTGGCGCTGGTCCGCAATTTGCCTGTCTTCGGGTAACCAACCGGATCACGCGGGCCACGGCATGAACTTCACCACCGTCTGCACCACCGACGCCGTCGCCGAGGGCGGCATGGGCCTGTTCCAGATCGGCAAGAAAAGCGTGCTGCTGGTCTGGCCGGCCGGCGGCGATCTCAAGGCCTACCGCGGCCGCTGCCCGCACGCGGACATGCCGCTCACGGACGCCAGCTTCGACGGCAAGGCAGTGCTTTGCCCGCATCATCGGTGGGGCTTCGATGCCGGCAGCGGCAAGTGCATGACGCACCTGGTGCGCAATGCGCTGCATCCGTACCCGCTGCGCATCGAGGGCGACGCGATCCAGGTCGACGTCGGCCCGGTGAAGCCGCCGCGCCAGCCGGCCTGACGCCGATGCCGCTGCCCGCCAATCTCGTCCAGACCGAGCCGGGGCTGGCAATCCTGCGCATGGCGGCGCTGCTGGCCGAGGACGACGGCGCGCTCGACGAGGAGCTGCTCGATGCCATGGCCGAACACAGCGCGCGCGGCGCGCTGCGGGCCACGCCGGCGGCGGCCATGTGGCCGGAGCTGCAACGCGGGCTCATGGCACGCGCGCCCTCGCGCATGCTCGCCGCGCTGCGCCTGTCGGGCGCGCTCGGCGCGGTGCTGCCGGAAGTGGCGGCGCTGTTCGGCGTGCCGCAGCTCGGCGCCGATCAGGCCGGCGTCGACATCGGCCTGCACATGCTGAACGCGCTGGCCGAGGCCGCGCGCTGCGACGCGCCGCTCGACGTGCGTTTTGCGCTTTTGGTGATGAACGTCGGCAAGTCCGATTCGCCGCCCGAGCACCTGCCGGTGCACTACCGCCACATCGAGCGCGGCGGGCCGCGCATCGAGGCCATCTGCGCGCGATTTGGCGTGCCGGCGGCCTGCCGGGAGCTCGCGCTGCTCGCGCTTACCGAATGCGAGCGCGTGCACCGCGTGTCCGAGGTCCGCGCGGGTCCGGTGGCGGCCATGCTGGAGCGCCTCGGCGCCTTCGCGGCGCCGGAACGCTTTGCGGCGCTGCTGCAGGTCTGCGCCTGCGACTACCGCGCCCACGGCGAAGGTTTCGGCCCGGTCTATCCCAAGGCCGAGCTGCTGCACGCGGCGTTGCGCGCCTGCCGGGCAGTGGCGGGCGATGCCGAGGATCTCGATCTGGCGCGCGCGCAGGCGATCGCCACGGCGCTGGGTTCGCAGCGCTGGTCGGCGGCCGGCCATGTCTGACGTCGCGCCCGGAGCCCGCCCATGGCCATGAAGTTCTACATGACGCCCGGCTCCTGCTCGACCGGCATCCACATCCTGCTGGAAACCCTGGAGCTGCCGTTCGAGGCCTGGATCCTCAACCTGCCGGCCGGCGATCATTTGAAACCCGAGTACCTCGCCATCAACCCGCGCGGCACCATCCCGACGCTGGTGCCGGACGACGGCCCGCCGCTCACCGACTTCAGGTCGATCGCGCTGTGGCTCGCCGCGCGTTACCCACGCGCCAGACTGCTGCCGGATGACGCAACGCTCGCGGCGCGTGCGGTCGAGCTGCTCGACTTTGCACTGGGTCAACTGCACGGCGAGGGCTTCACGCGCATCTTCACCGCCGAGCGCTACCTCGCCGCGCCGGGCGCGCGGGCGCAGATTGATGTCGTGGCGCACGGCCGCGAGATCGTGGCGCAGGGGTTCGCGGCGCTCGACCAACGCCTGCCGGCCGAGGGTTACGCGGTCGGTGAGCGCTTCACCATCGCCGACGCGGCGCTGTTCTATAACGAGTTCTGGGCCGACCGGACGGACATTCCGCTGCCACCGCGCGTCGCGGCGCACTACCGGCGCCTGCGCGCGCTGCCGGTGGTGCGCCAGGTGCTGGCCGAGGAAGGATATCGTTCGTGAAATCGCGGCAAGCCGAGCGCTTCGACGTCCCCGGCCGGGCGCGGCCCGCATCTTTCCAATGGCAAGGAGTCTGCCCATGAGCAATACCCTGACCCGCGGCGTCCGCGTCATTGCCGAGCCGCGTTTCGTGCCCGAGCAGTCGGATCCCGACGGCGGCGTGTTCGTGTTCGGCTATCACATCACCATCCGCAACGAAGGCGAGACCCCGGTCCAGCTGCGCGCGCGCCACTGGATCATCACCAACGGCGAAGGTCTGGTCGAGGAAGTCCGGGGCCCCGGCGTGGTGGGCTATCAGCCGACCATCGCGCCGGGCAAGCAGTTCCAGTATGTCAGCGGCTGCCCGCTCGACACGCCGGTCGGCACCATGCACGGCAGCTTCCAGATGGTGACGACGCACGGCGATGCGTTCGAGGCGAGCATCGCGCCGTTTCGGCTGATGGTCCCGAACATCCTGCAATGACACATCCCGTCCACCCACGGACCAGGAGGAAAAACCGATGACGCTGGATTTGAACGGGGCGTGGACCGACGCCGATGTCGCGGCGCTGCTCGCGTCCGTCGTCGACGATCGCGACTGGCGGCTCGAGATCGGCAAGGCCGGCATCGCCGAGTTGCAGGACAAGACGAGCATGCCGACCGGCACCGATCATGACGCCACCTTGCACGGCTATTTCGAGACCTGGATGCAGGGCACCGATTTCGTCGGACCGGGCGCCGCCTCCGACACGCGCCTGGTCGCCAGGCTCGCGCAGGCCCTGCGCGACAACTACCCGATCCTGAAACACGGACCGTCCATCTTCGTCGATCTGTGAGGGCAGACGGGCGCGCGGCGAGGACCGGCCGCCACCCGCGGATCGCTCCGTCCGCCGCGCGGGCCTACAACGGCACGCCGAAAAACTCGTCTTCGTTGCCGCCGCAGGCCTGATGCAGGGCCAAGGCCTCATGCCATCGTGCCAGTTCGCCGGCCTCGGCCGGGTGGTGGGAGATGACGCCGCCGGTGTTTTCGCCCAGCAGAAACGCCTTCCCATTGCGCAGCAGGCGGTTGAGCGCCTTGGTGTCGGTAGGCCGCACGACGCAGCGCGGCGATGCGTCGATGAGGATGGTGGTGGGCAACATGACGGACCTCCCGATCGGTGGGTGGCTCAAAAGCCGTCCCGGCGCTGCCCCCAGGGATGCGATCCGGGCACCAGCGTCGCCTTGATGCCGGCTTTCGCGAGATCGTCCAGGTTCTTGTAGAAGCTCGATTCATGCACCAGCGTGCCGCCGGGGGTGGTGATGGCGACGTAGCGTGCAGGCACATCGGTCTCGCAGGCATAGCCGCCGCCGGGCGCGAGGGTGCTGCGCGCGTTGCCGTCCCAATCGATGAAATAACCCTCTGCGACAGACATGAACGGACTCCTCATGGGTGGGTGGACGCCACGGTGGGCGGCGCATCGTCCAGCGCCGCCGCCAGCGGGCGCAGGCAAGCCGGGACGGATCAGGCCGCGCGGACCTAGGCGACGCGGTTGGGCGTCACGCCCGCGACATCGACCAGAATCGCGCCGTCCCGGATCTCGACCGGATATTCCGCGAGGCGACAGGGCTTGCCGCGGATGCAGGCGCCCGTCGCGCTGTCGAATTCCCAGTCGTGGTGGCGGCAGGCGATCACCTTGCCGTCGAAGAATGCGTCCATCAGCGGTTCGTTGGCGTGCGGGCACATGCCCTGGAAGGCCATGGGCTTGCCGCCGGTCGGCCAGACCAGCAGCACCAGCGTGCGCTCGACGGCGGCCACGTCGGTCTTGCCCTCTTTCAGCTCGCTCAGGTCGCAGGCTTTGGTGAACATGGGGTGCTCCTTGGCGGATCGATGGGACGCGAGGGCTGCGCGATGCGTCATGTCATGGGCCGCTCCGCCGGCCCCGGGCGGCGGAGCGCACGGGGGTGCCGGGCGCGGGCTTCAGCCGGCCGGCTGCATCGCGAGGGCGCCGCACTTGATGCACCGGTCGAGCACATCGAAGGCCTGTCCGGTGCACGTGCCCTGATTCTGCTTGCAGCCGCGCGCGCCGCACGCGCCGCAGACGTGGACGGTGCCGTTGCATTTCTGGCCCGCCTTGCGGGTACCGGTGCACAGGGCGAAATCGGCTTTGAGCTGGTCGTATGCGATGGCCATGGGAAAGACTCCTCAAACGGATGACAGGGAAGCGGAATGATCTCGATCGGCGGCGGCGATCGCGCGCCGCTCACGCAGATCGGCGATGCGGTAAGTGACCGGGCCTTCGAACAGGCGCGTGCCGCCGCCCTCGGCAACGGTCCGGCGCAACCGGGCGGCATCGTCGATCACCACCCCGGCGAGATAGTCGATGCCGAAGGCGGCGAGTGCGGGCAGCCACGGGGTGCCCGGGCCCATCAGCACCGTAGTGGCGTGGCGGCTGAGCGCGGCCAGGCGCGTAAAGGTCTTGTTGGCGAGGCTGCTGGCGGTGAGAAACACCCAGTCGGCCTCGGGCAACAGGTATTCGCAGGCCGGATCGGGCAGATCGCCCGGCCCCGGCTGGCGCTCCAGAACGGTTGCGTCCAGACCGTCCAGCAGCGCATCGAGTCCCGGATAGCGCCCGATCACCACCACGCGCCGGCCCGTGAGTTGCGGGCGAAAATGGCTGAACACGGCGAGATTGCCCGGCGCGGCGCTGCTCACGGCCGTGGCGTCGGCCAGCGCCCGATTGGCGGGCGTATTGATCGCTGCGTTGGCGGCCGCCAGCCCGATGGTCGCCTCGTGCGGCTCGAAGCGGCGCAGCCAGCCGGCCAGTTCGGCCAGCGGCCGGCCGCTCAGTGTGCCGGCCCAGGGCAGGGTGCGTGGCGCAGCGGGCGGCGTCATGGCGAGGCCCGTGCCTGCCGGGCCGCGGCAGAGCGTCCAGACCAGGCCGATCAGGACCTCCTCGGCCGCCGCCGATCCTGCCGCCGTCGCGACTGCATCGCACAGCAGGTCATAGACGGCCCACGGCGTGCTCATGGCGCATCGTCTGGCAGCGCCAGCAGCCGCAATTCGCTTTTGACCGCGTCCCCGGCTCCCCAGACTTCCACCGCCTCGATCCACCAGCCGGCACGCTCTGGGTGGGGCAGGCAGACGTCGAATTCGCCATAGCGGCTGCCGTTGGCATGGAACAGCAGATGTCCCTTGCGCTGGCCACCGGCGGAGAAAAAGTCGGCGCGCAGGCTGGGCAGGCCGCTGGCCGGATCGGTGTGGCGGGCGTAGCGGCCGTCCGTCCAGGCCGGGATGCGCACCCGGGCATCGAGCCGCCAGCGGGCCAGATGATCCCGCGCGCCGGCCAGCAGCGCTTCGCCGGCAGGAGCCACCGCCGCGGCAGCCGTTGCCAGATCGTCGGTGGAAACGGGGCTGACGTGTTCAGGCGGCATGAGCGGCCCCCCGATGCAGGGCCCGGATCACCTCGGCGCCGACCTGGTCGTTGGGGTCGATCTCCGCCAGCTTGGCAAGCAGGGCCAGGCTTTCCTCGGCATCCCCGCGGCGCAGGCGGATGAAGGCCAGCGCCTTGAGGCTGAAGAGATAGAAGCGCATCGGCCCGGCCGCCGGCGACCAGACCGCGCTTTGCGCCGTGAGGCAGCGCCAGTCGGCGGGAAAGCCGCCTTGTGTGGCCGCGGCGGCCAGGCCTTCGCGCGCTGCGGCTTCGGCCTCGGCCAGCTGGTTGCGATAGAAGTGGAACTTGTAGCGCGCGAAATAGACGGCCAGCGCATCCGGATCGGCGGCCGCAGCCTGTTCGAGCCAGCGGCCGGCCGCGTCGCGGTCGTTGTGATAGCTGGCCGCTGCGCGTTCCAGCGCGTCACGCACCTGGCCGTGGACGGCGCCGCCATAGGCGGGGCGAGCCGTCGGATCGTCGCGATCATCCATACCTTCGCTCTCCTTCACTCGGGCTTGGCCGGGGCCGTGCCTTGTCCCGTACGATCAAGCGCCGCCCTGTGCCCCGGCAGTTCACGCCCATCCGACACGGCCGTCCGGGTCGATGGCCACGCTCCGGGCATTGCACCGGATCAACACCGGGGCAGCACTCAGCCCGGGCGCCGCCTCGAGGCCAACGGCGCCCACGGCAGGCCGGTACGGCTCAACCGAACTTGAACAGGATGCCGAAGCCGCCGCGGGGGTATTCCCATTCCACGTTGCGGTGCTCGGTGCAGATCACGCGACAGGTGCCGCATTCCAGGCAGCCGTCGGTGATCAGGGTGACCGCGCCGGTGCCCTCGGCGGTGTAGCAGCCGGCCGGGCAACAGACCGTGCACTGCTGGGTCTTGCACTGACTGCGACAGACATCCGCGTCCTTGATCTGGATGTGCGGACGGCCCGCATCGACCTTGTAGCGGTTCTGGAACAGCTTTTCTTCCACGTTGATGTGTGTCATTCGAACGCTCTCCACAGTCTGAAGGCATCCCCCATGAGGCCGAAAAGGCCGCGGCGCTGGCCGAAGCTGCGCCGGACCGCCCGTTCTTTCGATTTCTTGTCCTCGCCATCCACCTTGATGATCTGGTGCATGGCGCCGGTGAGCAGTTCCGGATAGGCATTGAAGAACTGCGGGTTCTTGTGCAGCACATCCGGCAAGCGCCGGTATT
The DNA here is from genome assembly GCA_002862965.1 of Pseudomonadota bacterium. Lineage (GTDB taxonomy): Bacteria > Pseudomonadota > Gammaproteobacteria > UBA5335 > UBA5335 > Macondimonas. The sequence continues at coordinate 1,151 of PKCW01000004.1, read as the reverse complement.
TCTTCAGATCCTTCATCACGAAGCTCTCGTCCAGCTTGCGCTTGTAGAGGGCGAGATTGGTGGCGCTCAGGGCCTTGCCGGCCGCGCGCAGCTCGATCGCCGTCTCCGCGGCCAGCCGGCCCGAGGTCATGGCGAGATTGGAGCCCTCGCGATGCACCGAGTTGACCAGCCCGGCGGAGTCGCCGACGATCATCCAGCCGTTGCCGTAGAGCTTGGGCACGGCGTTGTAGCCGCCCTCGGGGATGAGGTGGGCGACGTATTCCTTGAGCTCGGCGCCTTCGATCAGCGGTGCGATGGCCGGATGAGCCTTCATGCGCTCCAGCATCACATAGGGCGGAATCTTCTCGCGCGAGAAGTCGGACAACAGGCAGCCCACGCCGATGGTGAGGGTTTCCTTGTTGGTGTAGAGGAAGCCGGTGCCGACCATGCCCTGGGTGATGGCGCCGCCCATTTCGATGGCGACGCCTTCCTCGCCCTTGAGGTTGAAGCGCTGGTCGATGATCTCGGGGGCCAGGAACAGGGTTTCCTTGACCGCCAGCGCGACGTCCTTGGGCTTGAGTTCGGGATGAAAGCCGGCCTTGCGCGCCAGGGTCGAGTTCACCCCGTCGGCCAGCACCACCAGATCGGCATAGATCGCGCCGCCCTCGCGGTCGGTCTGCACCCCGGCCACGCGATCATCGTCGAAGATCAGCTCGCGCACCGTGGTCTCGCAGATCACGAGGCCGCCCGCGTCCTGCACCTTCTTCGAGAACCACTTGTCGAACTGGGCCCGGACGATGGTGTAGCGGTTGTAGGGCGGGCGGTTGAAGGCCTCCGAGCGATAGTTGCTGCCGACGTAGGCGTCTTCGCTCAGCATCCAGAAGCGCTGCTCGATGAGGTAGCGTTCCAGCGGCGCATCGTCGCGGAAGTCCGGAATGATGCGTTCGAGGGCGTCGGCGTAGAGGATGGCGCCCTGGACGTTCTTGGAGCCGGGCGTCTCGCCGCGCTCGATCTGCAGCACGGACAGGCCGGCTTTCGCCATGGTGTAGGCGGCGGCGTTGCCGGCAGGGCCGGCGCCGACCACGATGGCATCGAATTTTTCGCGCATGGCGTGTTCTCCCTTATCCCGCTTTCTGGGCCACCGCCAGATGCTGGCGGAACGCTTCGGTGAG
>PKCW01000229.1 GCA_002862965.1 Pseudomonadota bacterium | reverse complement strand
ACACCGGCCTGTGCCACCTTGAGCTGGGCGCCGGCCTCCCGGACCGCCTGTTCTGTCGCCGCGCGTTCATGCACCGTCTGATCCCAGCTCTGCACGCTGATGACGTGATCGGCGACGAGCGCGTCGGCCCGCTCGGCGTTGTGTCGGGCCAATTCCTCGCGCGCCTGCACTGCCGCAAGGCTGGCGCGAGCGCTCTCGAGCCGGGATCGCGCCGCCTCCGTATCGGCCTCGACGGCGCTGCGCTGCTGGTTGATGCGGGCCATCAGGGTTTCTCGGCTGGCCTCGAGTCGGGTCAGCGCGGCGCGGCTCTCCGCCACGGCTGCCTTGCTTTCGCCGTCATCGAACTGGACCAGCAGGTCGCCCGCAGCGACATGTTGACCGGGCGTGAGGTCCAATTGCGTGATGCGTCCGGGCAGTTCGCTGCTCACCGTGATCATGTCGGCGGCGACACGGGCGTCATTGGACTGAACCACCGTGAATTGCCGGTGCAGCCAGAGGGCGACGGCCACCGAAAGGCACAGGACGAGAACGATGATCGTCAACTGCGCGAGCCGGCGTCGAGGGGGTGATGCGAGCGGGTTCATCATGGCGCACGATCCTGCGGGGCGGAAGAGCGGTGTCCGGCAGCGGCGTGGGCTGCATTACGCAAAACGCGATCCAGGGCAGACAGCAGGTGATCCAGAACGCTGTCGTCGATTCCATCGAGCAGTTCGGTGCGCAACGCGTCGGCAATGGCGTCGACCTCCTGCATCGCCACGGCGCCGTCGGGAGTGAGAATCAGCCGCTTGGCGCGCCGATCTTCCGGATCGACGTGGCGTTCGACCAGGCCGCGCGACTCCAGATCATCGAGAATCCGCACCAGACTGGCTCCTTCGATCCCGATCGATTGCGCCAGCGCGGTCTGCGAAACCCCGTTTCCCAGACGATGCAGATGGAGCAGTGCCAGCCACCGCGCCTGGCTAAGGCCGGTGTCGCGCAGCCGGTCGTCGAGCAACTGGCGCCAGCGCCGGGCGGTTTCGGCGATGCGCATGCCGATGCGAGCATGGTGAGTGTCCATATCATTAGTTTGCTAATAATTTGGCAATTATTCAAGCGGGACCTTGGCGACCGCGATGAAGGGCCGATGCCCTTGCGTCATTGCTTCGTTCCATCACTGCCGCATGTGTCGCCCAATCACGACGAATTTCTGTTCATTCATGGTCGATTGTCAGTGCGTTGATCAATGATCTTGATTGACGATTTGATGACGGATTCGGCTTCATGTGTTTGAGCTTGCCCTGCGGCGGGGGATGAACTAAGCTCCGGCGACAAAAACCAATAAGTGCTTCAGTGAAAAGGGGCGATTCGGGGGCTTACTGTTTTCGGATGACATTCAGGCGGAGGATTACACCATGACAGCATGGGCGCTGCTTTCATCTCCTTTTCATTACGTAAAGTTCTTCTTCCCATTGTTCCTTGTTTCATTTTCCCTTTATGGGTTGATTCACGGCGCGACACCCGGATGGAATCTGCTGTGGGTGATCGGCGGATTGATCGTTCTGGAGTTTTCCCTCGGGGAAACCGAGTACAACCACGACTATCGGCGCCCCGCCATATTTGTCGCGATGATGTACTCTTATATCCTCGTGACGCTGTTGTTATATCTCACCTTCATATGGGTCTTGGCTTTCCATTTCGGTGGCCGTGACCTGTTTGGCCTCTCGGAAGTCGTTTATGCGCTGACGCATGCCGACATGAAGCTGGCTCACGCCGGCGAGGGGACGGGCAGCCTGATCTTCTATACGCTCATGGTGGGGACGGTCGGGGGCGCCGGTGCCATCGGGCTGGGTCACGAACTGAGCCATCGCACACGCGAGCCGCTCGCCACGTTCATCGCCCGCGTGGCCGGTATCCCTGCGGCGTTCACTTACTACGCCATCGAACACGGGCCGGGGCACCACATCACGGTGGCGACGGACGACGATTCCAGTACGGCGCTGCGCGGGGAGTCGCTCTACCGGTACTTCCTGCGGACCATGCCGCGCGACTACCGCATGGCCTGGGACATCGAGACCGATCGCATGCGGCGCTTGGGCTTGAGCAGGTTCTCATGGAAAAACCGCCTGCTGCACGGGTGGGCCGCCGAGGCTGTGCTGTTTCTGGCGGTCGCCTGGGTGGCCGGTTTCATGGGGCTGGTCGTCTTTGCGCTGGCGGCGTTCTGGACCCATTTCGCCTACAAGCTGGCGACCTACGGGCAGCATTACGGCATTACGCGGGTGCCGGGTTCGGAGGTAAAGCCGCACCATGCCTGGGATTGCGCCAACCGCCTCGACTTCTGGCTGCTGGCCGGCGGGTCGCGACATACCCACCATCATCTGGACGGTTCGGTCGAATTCTGGAATCTCCGGAATATCGACGGCGCGCCGCGGCTGCGATTCGGCTATCTGGTGACCATCCTCGCCGGCATCATCCCGCCGCTGTGGTACAGACTTTCCACACCGCAGTTGATCGAATGGGACGAGAAATTTGCGACACCCCGCGAGCGCGCCCTGGCCGATCAGGCCAATGCCCGGAGCGGCATCCCGGCACTCATGGCGCGATCGTCGTCGGCAGGGTCCTGCTTGGCGGAATCAGTCTGATCGGTGGCCTTGCGCCGACTCTCGCGGGTCGGCGCAAGGTTCGCACGCTCTATCTCCGCAGGCATGCCCGCCGACCGGCGGGCGATCCGGGCGGCCGTGTACGACGGCCGCATTCTCGATTGCGGTTGCTCAGTTGGGCTTCACGCCTTCCGGCTGCCCTTGGGTCTGTGCGCTGAGCGCCGCTGCCGGGGCGGGGATCGAAATCATGCGCGGAACGCCGTCCTGCTGGGCGACCATCTCACGCACCCGTCCCCAACTGATGCGGACGGGACGATCGGCGACCGCGGCCAGCACGGCCTGCATCGCCAGCTCATAGAGACGATCCGGGCTGGCGTTGTTCTCTTCGAGGGGCTCATGAACCTCGAGAAAGAGTGCATCGCCCTGCCAGCCCACCTTGATGGGATCGTTGAGAATCTCGACCGGCGTGCCGACGTCGACCCACCCGAACAGTTGGGAGACATCCTCCGGATACATGCGCACGCAGCCGTGGGTGACCCGCATGCCGATGCCCCAGGGGTTGTTGGTGCCATGGATCAGATAACCGCTGAACCCCAGGCGCATCGCGTGCTGCCCCAGCGGATTGTCCGGCCCGGCCGGGACGATGTCGGGCAGGATGTCGCCGCGTTCGGCGTGCTCCTTCTTGATCGAGGCGGGGGGGTACCAGGCCGGATCCTTGTCCTTGCGCACCACGCGGGTCATGCCGATGGGCGTGTTCCAGTCCATGCGGCCGATGCTGACGGGGTAGGTGATGACCTGCTGCCCGAGTCCTTTGCCCGCAGGCGGGAAGTAGTACAGACGCATTTCCGGTGCGTTCAGGATGATGCCCTGACGCGCGCCTCGCGGCAGGATGAACTGCGTCGGCAACAGCACCGGCGTGCCTTTGCCGGGCAGCCACTTGTCGACCTGGGGATTGGCCTGGATGATTTCGTCGTGCCCGAGACTGAACCGGCGGGCGATGTCCAGCAGGGTATCTTCCTGTTGCGCAGGGTACTGGAGCAGTTGCCCGACCACCGCGTCGCGCGGCGCCGGCAGGGGGTAGCTGCGATATTCAGCCAGCGCCGTCGATGCAAATCCGGCACCCAGGGCGCCCAGCACCAACGGCCGGAACCGTCGGGCCAGCCGGCCCGGAAACTGTACTGGGGAGGAGGATGTCATGCGCAAATTCCGTGTTGATGAATCGGTTGTTCGGATGGGCTGGTAGTCGCCAAGCCATTCACGTCGCCCGCCGCAGCGGTGAGCAGGGCGCGCTTCCGCGCCGACGCCGAGCCCCGTCGAAAAACTGGCGATAGTATCGCATGTCAGCCGCGGGTTGCTTGAGGCGCTTCCGGCCGTTGGGCTATCCTGCCGCGTCTACCGCCATCCCCACTCGGAGCCGCCATGCGGGATCATGATCCGCGAGACCTCGAACCACGCGTCCAGCGCACATGGCTCAGCACGGGCGCGCTGGCGGTGCGCGAGGAACCGGACCGTCCCGCGTTCTACTGTCTGGCCATGTTCCCCTATCCCTCCGGGCGGCTGCACATGGGGCATGTCCGGAATTACACGATCGGCGATGTGATTGCGCGCCATCAGCGCATGTGCGGAAAAAACGTACTGCAGCCGATGGGTTGGGATGCCTTCGGACTGCCGGCCGAGAATGCCGCGCTCAAGCACGGCGTGCCTCCGGCGCGCTGGACACGCGAGAACATCGCCCAGATGAAGGCCCAGCTTCAGCAGCTCGGCCTTGCCTACGACTGGGACCGTGAGATCGCCACCTGCGACCCGTCCTATTACCGCTGGGAGCAGTGGCTGTTCACGCGGCTCTTCCGGAAAGGACTGATCTACAAGAAAGCGGGCGTGGTGAACTGGGACCCGGTGGATCAGACCGTGCTGGCCAACGAGCAGGTCATCGACGGCCGTGGCTGGCGCTCGGGCGCGCTGGTCGAGAAGCGCGAGATCCCGATGTACTACTTCGCGATCACGCAGTATGCCGACGAGCTGCTCGACGGGCTCGACAAGCTGGATGGCTGGCCGGAACAGGTGCGCGCCATGCAGCGCAACTGGATCGGCAAGAGCTTCGGTGCCGACATCGTGTTCGACTACGACGAGGCGTCCATCGGCGAAGCCGGCCAGTTGCGTGTGTACTCCACGCGTCCCGACACCCTGATGGGCGCCACCTACGTGGCGGTCGCCGCCGAGCACCCGCTCGCGACCCGCGCCGCGGAGCAGGATCCCGCGCTCGCCGCCTTTGTCGCCGCGTGCAAGGCCGGTTCCGTGGCCGAGGCCGACATGGCCACGATGGAAAAGCAGGGCATGCCCACCGGTCAGTTCGTGGTGCATCCCCTCACCGGCGCCAAGCTGCCCGTGTTCATCGCCAACTATGTGCTGTGGGGCTACGGCGAAGGCGCCGTGATGGCGGTGCCGGCGCACGACGAGCGCGACTTCGAGTTCGCCAACCGGTATGCGCTGCCCATCGTGCAGGTCTACCGGCCCGCACGGGGCGAGGACCGCTTCAGCACGACGCAGTGGCAGGAATGGTACGCCGCGAAGGACGGCTCGCTCGTCACCGTGAACTCGGGCACGTACGACGGGCTGGATTTTGCGGCCGCTTTCGACGCCATCGTCGCCGACCTGGAAAGCACGCAGCATGGCGCGCGCAAGACCCGGTTCCGCCTGCGCGACTGGGGCATCTCGCGCCAGCGCTACTGGGGCTGCCCCATCCCCATCATCCACTGCCCGTCCTGCGGCGACGTACCGGTCCCCGAGCAGGACCTGCCGGTGGTGCTGCCGGAGGACGTGGTGCCGGACGGCGCCGGCTCGCCGCTGGCGCGGATGCCGTCGTTCTACCAGTGCAAGTGCCCGAGCTGCGGCGCCGACGCGAGGCGCGAGACCGACACCATGGACACCTTCGTGGAGTCGTCGTGGTACTACGCCCGCTACGCCTCGCCCCGGTCGGAGCGCGCCATGGTCGAGCCGGATGCTGCCCGCTACTGGCTGCCGGTCGATCAATACGTGGGCGGGATCGAGCACGCCATCCTGCACCTGCTGTACGCCCGTTTCTTCCACAAGCTGATGCGCGACGAAGGACTGGTTTGCGGTGATGAACCGTTCACCCGCCTGCTCACGCAGGGCATGGTGGTGGCCGAGACCTTTTATCGCCAGCAGGCGGACGGCAAGAAGGACTGGATCAACCCGGCCGACGTCGACATCCGGCGCGACGACAAGGGACGCATGATCGCCGCCACGCTCAAGGCCGACGGCCAGCCGGTCGAGATCGGCGGCATGGAGAAGATGTCCAAGTCCAAGAACAACGGCGTCGATCCGCAGGGGCTGATCGATCGCTATGGCGCGGATACCATCCGGTTGTTCATCCTGTTCGCGGCGCCGCCCGATCAGAGTCTGGAGTGGTCGGACGCCGGGGTGGAAGGCGCGTCGCGTTTTCTCAAGCGCCTGTGGCGTCTGGGGATGGCGGAGGCGGAGCAACCGGCGCCAGATGCGGTCGATCCGACCACGTTGAGCGACGCACAGCGGGACCTGCGCCGCCAGGCGCACCGGATGATTGCGAAGGTGAGCGACGACATCGGCCGGCGGCAGACCTTCAACACCGCCATCGCCGCAGTCATGGAACTGAGCAATGTCCTCGGTCGTTGGACCGACGACAGTCCGGCGGGCCGCGCCGTGGCGCGCGAGGCCGTGCTGCTGTCGATCTGCGCGCTCGCGCCCATGGTGCCCCACATCACGCAGGGCCTGTGGGAAGCGCTGGGACAGCCGGGACTGGTGATGGACGCGCCCTGGCCCGCGGCCGATCCGGCAGCGCTGGCGTGCGAGGAGCTGGACATCGTGGTGCAGGTCAACGGCAAGCGTCGCGGCCAGATCCGGGTGCCGGTCGACGCCGATCAGGACGTTGTCCGGCAGGCGGCCCTGGCGGAGCCGAACGTGCAGCGTTTTCTCGAGGGTGCGAGCGTGCGCAAGTTGATCGTGGTGCCGGGGAAGCTGGTCAATGTGGTGGTCTGAGCACGCCGTAGCGCGTCTGGGTTGGCGCGGCATCGTCGCGGGGGCGTTGCTGGCCTCGCTCGCGGCGTGCGGCTGGCGTTTGCAGGGCGCCTACGATTTGCCGCCCCGCTTCAGCCCGGTCTATGTTCAGGACAGTGGGAGCGGATCGCGGCTCGGGTATGAATTGCGCGATCAACTCCGCCTTGCGGGCATTCCGCAGGCCGATACGCCCGCGCAAGCCGCGACGGTGATCGCGATCCACCGGGATCGCTTCCAGCGGCAGATTCTGGCCGTGGATCGCGCCGGAAAGGGGCGCGACTATGGGGCGATCCTGAGCGCCGAGTATGAAGTGCTGCATGGCGGCAAGCCGCTGCAACCCAGGCGCACCGTGCAGCGTCGCCGTGACTATCTGGTCAGCCAGGCCGAGGGCGACCCCCTGACGGACGAGCAGCGCGCGCTCGAGATCACCGACGCCCTGCGGCGGGACGTGGCCCGCGAAATCCTGCGCCAGCTGACCCTACAGGCGAACGATACTTGAAACTGGCTCCCGAACGCCTGCCGGCCGCGTTGGCGACCGCTCTGGCGCCGCTGTACGTGGTCGGCGGCGACGAGCCGCTTCTGGTCGAGGAGGCGGCCGATGCGGTGCGCGCGGCGGCGCGGCGGCACGGTTACACCGAACGTGAGGTGCGCTTCGTCGAGGCGGGCTTCGACTGGCCGGCATTCGGCGGTGAGTTGGCCTCGGGCATGCTGTTCGGTGATCGCCGGCTCGTGGAGCTGCGCCTGCCGACCGGCAAGCCGGGCGAGGCGGGCGGCCGGTTCCTGCAGTCCTATGCCGCGTCCCCGTCCGCCGATGTGCTGCTGTTGATTCTGTGCGGCGCCCTCGACGGGGCGGCCCGCAGCAGCCGCTGGTACCAAGCCGTCGAACGTGCCGGTGTCGCCGTGCAGGCCTGGCCGGTGGGTCCGGGAGAACTGGCGGACTGGCTCCGTGCGCGCTCGGCACGGATGGGCTTGCAAATCGAGTCCGGCGCGCTCGCACTCCTGGTGGATCGTACCGAAGGGCATCTCCTGGCAGCCCACCAGGCGCTGGTTCAACTCGCCTTGCTCGCCGGGGAGCATCGGATCGATGAGGCGCTGGTGCTCGCCGTGGTGAGCCATCAGGCCCGCTTCGACGTCCAGTCCCTGGCCGAGGCGGCCGTTGCGGGTGATCCGCTGCGGACCCGGCGCATCCTGTTTGGGTTGCGAGCCGAAGGGCTGGAGGCACCGCTGGTGCTGTGGGCACTGCAGCGTGAATTGCGGCTGTTGGCGAGTCTCGAACGTGGGGCGTCGCTCCCGGCCGGTCTCCCGCCGCGTCGCCGCCGCGCGCTGGATGCCGCGCGTCGGCGCGCGCCGGCCGCGCACTGGCGGCGGCTCCTGATCGCCGGCGTGCGCATCGACGCACTGGTCAAGGGGCTCGTTCCCGGCGCGCTCTGGACAGAATTGATAGACTGGACGACAGCCATTGCGCGCCCCTGTGTCGCAGGGCCGCAAGACCATCAGCGGAAACGAATCGAACATGAGCGCCCATCCCAAGCCGGCTGAGCTTGCCGCATACATGCAGACCGTGGGTCGCTCGGCGCGTCAGGCGGGCCGCGTCATGGCGCGCGCCACGACGCAAGCCAAGAACGCGGCGCTCGGGGCGCTTGCCGAACGGATCGAGCGCGATGCCACCGCCTTGCTCGAGGCCAATCGTGAGGATCTTGGCCATGCCCGCGCGGCGGGCCTCGAGCCGGCGCTGGTCGACCGGCTGACGCTGGACGATCGCGGCATCGCCGCGATGGCGGAGGGTGTCCGGCAAATCGCCACGCTGCCCGATCCGATCGGCGAGATCACCGATCTCAGGATGCGTCCCTCCGGCATCCAGGTCGGGCGCATGCGCGTTCCCCTGGGTGTGGTCGGCATCATTTACGAGGCACGGCCCAATGTCACGGCCGACGCCGCGGCCTTGTGCCTGAAGTCGGGCAATGCCGTCATCCTGCGGGGCGGGTCCGAGGCCTGGCGCTCGAACCAGGCCATCGCCCGCTGCCTGGGCGCGGCCCTTGCCGCCGCCGGATTGCCCGAGGCGGCAGCTCAGGTCGTCGCGACCACCGATCGCGCCGCGGTGGGGCACCTGATCACCATGCCCGAGTGGGTGGACGTCATCGTGCCGCGTGGCGGGCGCGGTTTGATCGAGCGCATTGCCGGCGAGGCCCGGGTGCCCGTGATCAAGCATCTGGACGGGGTCTGCCATGTCTATGTCGATGGCGCCGCCGATTCCGACAAGGCGATGCGCATCGCGCTCAACGCCAAGACCCAGCGCTACGGGACCTGCAACACCATGGAGACGCTCCTGGTCGACGCCGAGATCGCCGACCGGCTGTTGCCCGAACTGGGCCGACGTTTCGAGGCGGCAGGGGTGACGCTGCGGGGCTGTCCGCGCACCTGTGCCCTGCTGCCGGGCAGCACGGCGGCCACCGAGGCGGACTGGTCCACGGAGTATCTGGCGCCCATTCTGGCGGTCCGGGTCGTCGATGGCCTGGATGCAGCCATCGACCACATCAACACCTACGGTTCGGGTCACACCGACGCCATCGTGACGCAGGACTACAGCCGCGCCCAACGCTTCCTGCGCGAGGTCGACGCCAGTTCGGTGATGGTGAATGCTTCCACGCGCTTTGCCGACGGCCATGAATACGGTTTGGGGGCGGAGATCGGTATCAGCACCGACAAATTTCACGCGCGCGGTCCCGTGGGCCTGGAAGGACTGACGTCCCTGAAATGGGTGGTGCTGGGCGATGGCCATGTCCGGATCTGATGCGGCATGACGGCACCGATCGGACTGCTGGGCGGGACCTTCGATCCGGTCCATCTCGGGCATCTGCGCATCGCGCTGGAGGTCATGGAAGCACTCTCCTTTCAGGAGGTGCGCTTCATTCCGGCGGCGAGTCCGCCGCATCGACCCGATCCGGTGCTCAGCACGCCCGAACGGGTCCGCCTGCTCGAGGCGGCTTTGGCGGATCAGCCCGGATTCGTGCTCGATCCGCGCGAACTGGCGCGCCCCGGGCCCTCGTACATGGTCGATACCCTGCTCGACCTGCGCCGCGAACTGGGCAAGGAACAGCCTCTGTGCCTGATTCTCGGCATGGACGCCTTCTCGCTGCTGCCGTCCTGGCATCGGTGGGAAGAGCTGTCGGAACTGACCCATGTGGTGGTGGCCAGTCGCCCCGGCGGTGCGCAGCGGCCCGAAGGCGCCTGGTGGCGCGGCAGCGTGTACATGGATCCCGCGCAACTGAGCGCGTCGCCGGCCGGCGGCGCCTATTTTCACCGCGTCACGGCCATGGAGATTTCCTCCACGCGGCTGCGGCAATTCATCCAGCAGGGTCAGAGCCCGCGCTACCTCGTTCCCGACGCAGTGTGGCGCATGATCGAAGAGGAACATTGGTATCAGCCTCATGAACAGTGAACAATTGCAAGGCTTGGTGATCGAAGCGCTCGAAGAGATCAAGGCGGTGGATGTCGTGGCACTCGACGTGCGCCGTCTGACCAGCATCGCCGACGGCATCGTCATCGCCAGCGGCACCTCCCAGCGGCATGTGCAGTCCCTGGCGGACAACGTGCTGCGCCGCGCCCGCGAGGCCGATGTCCGTCCTCTGGGCGTGGAGGGCGAGCAGGTCGGCGACTGGGTTCTGGTCGATCTGGGCGATGTCATCGTGCACGTGATGCGGCCGGAAGTGCGTGATTTCTACAATCTGGAGAAACTCTGGGGCGTTCCGGCCACCCCCGCGATCGAAGCCTGAGAACCCTGTGCGACTGCATCTCATCGCCGTCGGACCGCGTCAGCCGGCCTGGGTGAACGCGGCATTTCTCGACTACAGCCGGCGATTGCCGGCGGAGTGTCGGCTCGAGGTGACCGAGCTGCCGCTCGGACCGCGCGGCAAGGAGCAGGATCCGACGCGGGCCCTGAACGCCGAATCGCTGCGCATGCAACGGGCGATCCGGCCGGATGCGTGGGTCGTCGCCCTGGACGAGCGCGGCCGGTCATGGACGAGCCGCATGCTCGCGGCGCGGCTCGAGGCATGGATGGCTGCCGGCCGCGACGTCGCCTTGTTGATGGGCGGCCCGGACGGACTCGCGCCGGCCTGCCAGGCACGGGCACAGGAACAATGGTCGCTGTCGCCGCTGACCTTGCCGCACGGCCTGGCGCGCGTGGTGGTGGCCGAAGCCCTGTATCGCGCGCACAGCCTGTTGCGGGGCCATCCGTACCACCGCGACTGACAGACCATCTCGCGCCTCGCTCAGGGATGAAGGGCACTCATGGACCAGCCTGCGCTCTATCTCGCTTCGGCATCACCGCGGCGCAGGGACCTTTTGACACTGCTCGGAGTCTCTTACCGGAGTGTCGCGATCGCCTGCGACGAAACGGCGCGGCCGACGGAGCGCCCGCTGGCCTATGTGCGCCGGCTGGCGCTCACCAAGGCGCAGGCGGGCGCTGCGGCGGTGACCGTTGCCAAATTCTCCGTCACGTTCGCTGCAGTGACAGGTGCCATCTTCTCTGTCGCATTCACCGCTGCAAACATCCATCCCCACATGCCGCGGAGCATCTCACGCACGCACATGCGCCCTAGGAAGCAAAGTTCACGGCTGTTGGATGCCTCCTGCTTC
>PKCW01000187.1 GCA_002862965.1 Pseudomonadota bacterium | reverse complement strand
CGGTCCAGGGTGTCGATGCCGACGTGCTGCAGATGGCCGAACGCGCGGTCCTCGAGGAAGCGCGGCGCGACCTGCAGCGCTTCGTCGACCGGGTCGAAGCGGGCGCCACCGGAAGCGCTCCGGAGCCGATGGGCGAGCCGCTGCGGCACCTCGGCGATGCGCTGACGATGATCGGCCGGGTCGAACTGGCCGCGTGTTTCCAGCGTCTCGCCGCCGCGCTGCCGGCGTGGCGATCCGATGCCGTCGCGCCGAAGGAAGCGCTGGCGGGCGCGCTCGAGGGTTTGCGGCTCTGTCTGGACGACTCGGCGGCGCCCGGCGGGATTACCCCCGCGAGTGTGGACGGCCTGATCGCCCGATTCGAAGCCGAGGTCGGCTCCAGCGCCACATCCCCGGCGCCGGAGTGTCCGGACGTTGCCGAACCGGGACCCGCCCCGGCCGAGGATTTCGACATTCATGCCGTCTTCCGCGAAGAGGCTGCGGAGATTCTGGCGAAGATCGACCCGCTGCTGATCGGCTTGTGTGAGAACGGGGGCGACCGCCAGGCGCTCTCCGAAGTGCGGCGGTCGTTTCACACCTTGAAGGGATCGGGACGGTTGGCGGGCGCCCAGGCGGTCGGTGAACTGGCCTGGGCCGCCGAGCGGGTCCTCAACGGCGCGCTCGAGCGGGGTCATGCGATCGACCATGAAACCACAACGGCGATCACGGTCGCCGCCTCCCAGATCACCCGGCATCTGGAGCGGGCGGATCAGGCCCTGTCGCCGGAGGGACAGCGCTGTCTCGACCATCTGGCCGCCCTGGCTGCGGCGGAGGGCGGCGCGGACGCGGGTGGTGTGCCGACGCTCATGGCATTCCAGCCGCCGGCTTTCCCGGCCGCTCCCGACAGCGCGGTCGGCGCGGCCGAATCCGGCGGGGATGCCGGCGCGCCCGATACACCGGTGCCAGCCGGCGGCGACTCCCCTGCGGCGGCGCCGGGGGACCCTGCGATTGCCGATATGGCGGGGCCGGCGCCGCACGCGCCGGATGAGCTCGACGAGGGCGATCAGGCGGAGAGCCTGACGGAACTGTTTGCGCGGGAAGCCAATGCCTACCTCGATCGGCTGCAATGCTATCTGACGGGCGCGGAACCGGGTGAGGGGCTGCCGATCGACGGCGATGTGTTGCGGATCTTTCACACCCTCAAGGGCACCGCCCGCACGGTGCAGCGCACGGCGCTCGCGGACTGGGCCACCGCGCTTGACGGCTGGGTGAAGGCCGCGCAGCAGGTCAACCGGCCGCTCGTCCCGGATCAGGTCGCGATCCTGCGCGCGGCCACCATCGATTGCCGCCGGGCGGTGATCGACGACGTCGTTGCCCCGGGCACCGACTGGCTGACGCGCCTGATCGTCGATCGGGAGCGGATGCAGCGTCAGGCCAGCGCCGAAGCCGCCGAGCAGGTCGACCCGGGATTGCGCGCGCTGTTTCTGGAAGAAGCCGTCGAGCTTCTGGCGCATATCGATTTCCTGTTCGCCGGCGCCGCCTCGCTGCGGGATCCCTTGCCGGTGGACGCCCTGATGGGCGATCTGCACACCTTCAAGGGCGGTGCGCGCATGGCGGGCGCCATGCTGCTGGGCGATCTCGCGCACGCCATCGAAAGCTATCTCGCGCGCCTGAGTGCGGCTGACGGCGAGGGCGCCGATGCCCGAACGGTGCTGCGGCAGTCGTTCGATGTGCTGCAGGGCCAGCTCGACCAGTGGGCCGAGGGGCTTCCCGTGGCGATCCCCGCCCCGCTGTTGCGCAAGCTCGAGGGCGCCCCGATCGACGCGGCGACCGTTCAGCCGGTCCCGGCAGCGCCGGATGCCACGTCCGGGTCCGAACCGGCGGTGCCGGAGGCGTCGGCCGCAGTATTTCCGCAACCGGTAGCGCCACCAGATCCGCCAGAGCCGCTGCCCGCGGCGCCCGTGGTCCACGACGCCGAGGGGAGCGCATGGATCGAAGCCGTCGAGGCGGTCGATGACGTCCCGCGCCTGCCTTTGCCGGACTGGTGGGATGCGCCGCTGCCCGGAATCACCGAGGAGTCGGTGGTGGCCGCCGAACCGATCCGTGTTCCGGCGCCGACCATCGACGGGCTGCTGGGGCAGGTCGGTGAATGGATTGCAGCCCACGGGCGGGTGGAGCAGCCGGTCCGCGAACTGGCGAGCTATTTCCGCGAGATCGGGCGCACCATCGAAAGGTTGCAGCGGCAGTTGCGCGAGCTGGAAATGGAGGCCGAATCCCGCATCGTCTTCAAGGCGGAGCAGACGGCCGCCCCGGGCGCCGCGGAACATTTCGATCCCCTCGAGTTCGACCGCTACACGCGGCTGCAACACCTGTCGCGCACGCTGGCCGAGAGCATGATGGACTTGCTCAGTCTTCAGGAACTGGTCGGGGATCTCCGGCAGGGCGCGGAGGCGGCGTTGCAGCACCAGCATCGGGTGGCCGGCGCCATCCAGCAGGATCTCCTGCGTACCCGCATGGTGGCGTTCGATGTGCAGGCGGGTCGGCTCCAACGGGTCGTCCGTCAGACCGCCGAGGCCGTCGGAAAACAGGCGACCTTGCAGATCAGCGGCGGGGAGACCGAACTCGACCGCCTGGTGCTGGACCGCATGATCGCGCCGCTCGAGCATCTGTTGCGCAATGCCCTGGCCCACGGCATCGAATTCGCCGAAGAGCGCGCTGCTCTCGGGAAGGCGCCGTCGGGACACATCGGGTTGCAGGCCCGACGGGAAGGCGGTCAGATTCTGCTCGAGATTACCGACGACGGACGAGGCCTGGACACGGCGGCCATCCTGGCGCGGGCGCGGCAGCGCGGCCTGGTGGCCGCGAACGAGGCGCTGAGCGACACCCAGATCCACCATCTCATTCTCGCCCCGGGACTCAGCACCGCCGAACAGGTGAACCAGATCGCCGGGCGGGGCGTGGGCATGGACGTTGTCCACGCCCAGATCAAGGCCTGCGGCGGGCGTCTGGAAATCACCTCCCGGCCCGGCCAGGGCAGCCGTTTCAGGATCTGGCTTCCCTATACCCTGGCGGTGAGCCACTGTCTCCTGCTCAAGATGGCCAACGAGCACTATGCCGTTCCGCTGTCCGGCGTCGACGGCGTGTTGCGCCTGGGCGCGGATCAGTTCGCCCGCTGGCGGGCCGGCGCAATCGATCACCTTGCGCATCTGGAGGAATCCTACCGGCTGCTGGATCTGGCCCGCCTGGTCGGGCTGGCCGACGGTCGCGCCGAGTCGGATGAGCCCGAGCCGGCGGTGTTGCTGGTCAACAGCGGGGGTAGGCGCTGGGCGCTGGTCGCCGAAGTGCTGATGGGCACGCTGGAACTGGTGGTTCGCCCCGTGGGACCGAGGGTTGCAGCCGTTCCGGGCATCAGCGGCGCGGCATTCCTCAGCGATGGCGGCGTGGCCATGATGCTGGATCTGCCGTCACTGATCGACACCCGGCATGGCATCCCGGCCAACGACGGCCCCGTCCAGCCGCCTGCCGCAACGGCCAGTGCGCGCATCCTGCAGATTCTGGTGGTGGATGATTCGATTACCGTGCGTCGGGTCACGGCGCGGCTGCTGGAGCGGCACGGCATGGCGGTGACGACGGCGCGCGACGGCGTCGATGCCCTGCAGAAGCTGCAGGAGCAGCCGCCCGACCTGGTGCTGCTCGATGTGGAGATGCCGCGGATGGATGGCTTTGAACTGCTGGCGAACATGCAGTCGAGCGATGCGTTGCAGGCCATTCCGGTCGTCATGGTGACCTCGCGTACCGGCGACAAACATCGGGAGCGGGCGCTGGCGCTCGGTGCTGCCGAATACCTCGGCAAGCCCTACCAGGAGGCCGAGCTCCTCCAGACCATCGCGCGACTGGCGCGCGTGGCGCCGTCCGCGGCGTTGCCGGAAGTCATCGCCCATGCGGACTGAGGCGATTTACTGCCAGGTGCTGCCGGTCGTCGGGCGTCGCCTGCTGGTCGCCCACGGCGTGGTGGTCGAGGTCTTGCCCGTGCCGGAGGTGACGGGCTCCGGCGCGGTGATTCCGGCGACGATCCGGTGGGGCGGCCGGGATCTGCCGCTGCTGAGTTTCGAGTGCCTGTGCGGCGATGCCGTGCCGGACGCGAATCCCCGTACGCGTGTGGCTGTCCTCCAGCTACCCGGTTCGGCAGGCAAACCGGTCCATGCCGGATTGCTGATCCAGGGCTATCCGCAGATGGTTCCCGTGGAACAGGACCAGATCGAGGCGCTGCCGTCGATGGCGGCGGACGGCGACGCGCCCGTGCTGTTTCGCGTGCGATTTGCCCGTGGCGAAATGCTGATCCCTGACCTCGGCGCACTCGCTCGAGGACTGGACGCGCCGATGCGGCCGGCGGGCGCATCGTTACCGGAGATCGCCCCAGCGGGACTGCAGGACGCTGATGGCGGCGAGGCCGGCGGTCTCGGTCCGCAGGATGCGGGGGCCGAGCCTGATCCCGATGAAACCCAGCTCGCGGGCGAAGCGCTGTTCATGGCGATCGAGCCCGCCCTCCGGACCGATCAGCAGGGCGACTGAGGCGGGCGGCTGCAAGGCCGGCAGACCCGCGTCGGCCTCCGGGTCGAGCATGAGCCGCAAACCCGGCTGGCTGTCGGGCAGCGTCGCGTATTCGCTCAGCGTCACAGCGCCCGACAAAGCCGGCAGCCGGGCACGGCCGCATTGCGCGGCGGCATGGGCGAGGATGCCCTGCCAATGCGCCTGACGTTTGGCGGCGCGTTCCCCGGAGAGCTGCACGCCGGTGCGGGCGCACACCACGGGAACGATGCGCATCACGCCCAGTTCGACGGCCTTCTGCATGACCCAGTCCATGCGTTCGCCGCGCGAGATGCCTTGCAGGAGGGTGATCGCCAGCGGGGATTCCCGCTGCGGCTCGCAGGGCGCATCCGTCAGACGCACCTCCCCGTCCTGACGCCCGAGGCGCTCGATGATGCCGCGGCACTCGATGCCCTCGCCGTCGAACACGACGACTTCGGCGCCGACCGGAAGACGCAACACGCTGCGCAGGTAGTGCACGGTCTCGGCGGGCAGGGTCACGGCCGCGCCGCACGCCAGCCGCGCCGGGATCCAGAGCCTGGGGACGCGCATGTTCAGCCCGCCGTCGCCAGCGCGATGCCCTCGCGCGCCACCTGCACCATGAGGTCGATCTCCTCGGCCGTGGTGACATAGGGCGGCATGAAGTAGACCACGTTGCCCAGGGGGCGCAGCAGCACCCCGCGCGTCAGGCCGTGACGATAGACGCGCAGGCCGCGCCGTTCCTGCCACGGATAGTGGCTGCGGCGATCGCCGCACGGCGTCATTTCGACCGCTGCGATGAGTCCCGTCTGGCGGACTTCGCCGACATGGGGGTGTTCGGTGAGCGGGACGAGGGCGCGGGCCAGATGAGCGGCCAGCGCCCGGTTGTCGTCGAGCACCGGGCGCTGCTCGAACAGATCCAGTGTGGCCAGCGCCGCCGCGCAGCCCAAGGCGTTGCCGGTGTAGCTGTGCGAATGCAGGAAGGCGCGGAGCGTGGTGTAGTCATCATAGAAGCACTGGTAGATCGCGTCTGTGGTCAGCACGGCGGAGAGCGGCAGGTAGCCGCCGGTCAGGCCCTTGCCCACGCACAGGAAATCCGGGGTGATTCCGGCCTGCTCGCAGGCGAAGAAGGTGCCGGTGCGACCGAAGCCGACGGCGATTTCATCGGCGATGAGATGCACCTGATAGCGGTCGCACAGCGCGCGCAGACCGCTCAGGTAGGCGGGATGATGCATGCGCATGTGCCCGGCGCACTGGACCAGCGGCTCGATGATGACGGCGCAGATCTCCGCATGCTGCGCCTCGAGCAGCGCGGCCATGGGCTCGAGCATGCGCCGGCTGTGGCTTTCCCAGCTCTCGCCCTCGGCGCGCAGGTAGCAGTCGGGCGAGGGTGCCTGCAGGGTCGGCATCAGCAGGGGGCCGTAGGTTTCCCGGTACAGCTCGACGCTGCCGACGGCCAGGGCGCCCAGGGTTTCGCCGTGATAGCCGCCGGTCAGCGCGACGAAGCGGGTCTTGCGGGTCCGGCCCTGATTGCGCCAGGCATGGAAGCTCATCTTGAGGGCGATCTCGACCGCCGCAGAGCCGTTTTCGGCGTAGAACACCCGACCGAGCCCCGGGGGCGCGCGCGCGATCAGTCGTTCGGCGAGCGTCACCGCCGGCTCGTGAGTGAAGCCCGCCGTGATGACGTGGGCCAGCGTGTCCAGTTGGTCGCGGATGCGCGCGTCGATGTGCGGGTGGCCGTGGCCGAAGAGATTCACCCACCAGGAACTGATGGCATCGAGATAGCGCCGGCCGTCGTAGTCCTCCAGCCAGACCCCGCGGGCCCGGCGGATCGGGATCAGGGGCAGGGTCTCGTGGTCCTTCATCTGCGTGCAGGGGTGCCAGAAGACCTGCAGGTCGCGGGCGCGCAGGGCGGCGTTGGCGTCGGTCATGGGGGCGTTCCGGAGCTAGGGGCGGCGGGTGGCGGGGGCTGCCTCCAGGGTCTTGAGAAAGACCTTGGAGTTGCGCTTGTAGTTGTACAGCGCCTGGCGGGCGACGGGCAGGTCTTCGATCCGGGCGGGGCGATAGCCGTGTTCGATGAACCAGTGCGCGGTCTGGGTGGTGAGCACGAACAGCCGGCGCAGGCCGCGCGTCCAGGCGCGCTGTTCCAGATGGGCGAGCAGTTCGTGACCCAGGCCGAGCTCGCGGTAGTCCGGGTCGACCGCCACGCAGGCGATCTCGCCCGCATCTTCGTCGGCGAAGCCGTACAGCGCCGCGCAGGCAAGGATGGCCTGATCGCGCTGCATGACCACGAAATTGCCGATTTCCAGTTCCAGTTGCTCGCGTGAGCGATGCACCAGTATCCCCCGGGCTTCGAGCGGCGCGATCAGGGCCAGCAGACCGCCGATGTCCTCGACGGTGGCCTCACGGACCACATCGTACTTGCCGGCCGTGATCAGGGTCCCGATGCCGTCGCGGGTGAACAGCTCCTGCAGCAGCGCACCTTCCCTGCGGCGGGGGATGAGATGCGCGCGCGGCACGCCGCCGCGGCCGGCCTGGATGCAGCCCATCCAGGCGGCCCGGCGCGCCGGCGGGAATCCAGCCGCGCCGGCCAGACGCTCGGCCTGCCCGGGATCCAATTGATCGGGGCGATTCGATCCCGCCCGGGCATCCGCCTCTTCCTCGCCTTCCTCGAGAAAGATCAGCTTGTCGGCACCGAGCGCAATCGCGGCATGGGTGGCGACGGCTTCGGTCTGCAGGAAAAAGGCCTCGCCCGTGGTCGAGTAGCCGATCGGGGAGAGCAGCACGACGGCTTCCTGTTGCAGCATCTGGCGGATGGCCACCGTCTCCAGGCGACGGATCTCGCCGCTGTGGTGATGGTCCACGCCGCCCCGCACGCCCACCGGTCGGGCAATGACGAAATTGCCGGCCACGACGCGCAGGCCGGCGCCATCCATGGGCGTCTGCGGGAGTCCGCTGGAAAAGGCGGCCTCGATGTCCAGCCGCGTCGCGCCGATGGCGGTCTTCAGGGCAGGCAGCGCCGCTGCCGGCAGCACGGGGATGTGTTCATGGTGCGTGAGTTCCAGTGCCGCTCCGGCCAGCCGCTGCGCGAGCTGGGGACCGACGCCGTGGACCAGCACCAGCCGGACGCCGAGGCTGGTCAGCAGGGTCAGATCCTGGGCCAGATCCTGGAAGCCGGGTGCGGCGACCGCCTCGCCGCTGATGCAGACCACGAAGGTCTTGCCGCGATGGGCATTGATGTAGGGCGTGCTGTTGCGAAACCACTTGACGAAATGATCCATGGGGTTCAGGCCGCGGCGGGGGTCAGACAGAAGCGCGTGATGAGGCCCTGCAGGATCTCGATCATGGGGGCGATGCGATCCAGCGCCAGATACTCATTCGGCTGATGGGCCTGTTCGATGTTGCCGGGCCCGAGGACGACGGTGTCCATGCCCATGGCGCGATAGTAGGGGCCTTCGGTACCGAAAGCCACCGACACCGGGTCTCGCCCCGTCAATGCAGTGCAGGCCATCACCAGCGGACTGGTCAGCGGAGTCTCGAGCGGCGGCAGGCCGTCGAACAGCGGCTCGAACTCGAGCGCGAGGTCCAGATCGGCAAGTGCCGCGTCGATCCGGGTCCGCAGCAGGTCTCGCAGCGTCTCCGGCACCATGCCCGGCAGGAGGCGGACATCGAAATGCAATTCGCATTCGGCGCAGATGCGGTTGGGATTGTCCCCGCCGTGGATGTGGCCGAGGTTGAGGGTGGGGTAGGGGATGGCGAAGCCCCCGTGGTGATGGCGTTCGCGCCAGCGCTGGCGTTCCTCCATCAACACCTTGATCACGCGATGCATGCCGTCCAGAGCGTTGCGGCCGAGGGAAGGATCGCTGGAATGACCGGAACGCCCGATGAGGCGGATGCGCTCCATCATCACGCCTTTGTGAAGATGCGCTGGACGAAGAGCAGTCGGTTCGCCAATGAGCGCATAGCGGCCCTGGAAGGCGCTGCTGCGCGCCAGCTCGCGAGCGCCCGCCATGCTCGTCTCTTCGTCGCAGGTCGCAACGATGACCAGCGGTTGATGGAGCTTGATCGCGCCCAGTCCGGCGACCGCGGCCAGAGCGAGGGCGAAGAACCCCTTCATGTCGCTCGCCCCGAGTCCGTAAAGTTTTCCTTCCCTTATCGAGGCCTCGAACGGATCGGATTGCCAACCCGGGCGATCATAGGGGACCGTATCCGTATGCCCCGCCAGCACCAGGGCGCCGGACCCGCTTCCCAAGGTGGCGACGAGGTTCGCCTTGCCCGGTTGACCGGGCAGCGGCAGGATTTCCGTCCTGAAGCCAAGGCATTGACACCATTCGCAAATACGCTCGATGACGGCGCGATTTCCCCGGTCCAGTTCGACCTGGGCGCTGCTGACCGAGGGGAGGGCGATGAGCTCTGAAATGAGTTGCGGAGCGGGCGGCAGAAGGGTGTTCATGAAGGTCATTGTGGCGCCGGCCGGGTGCTTCGGCAAGCGCGAAAACTTGAACTTTGAGCGCCGGATCGCTTACTGTCGGCGCCAGCTGCCGATTGGGCAGGCAGATTCGGTAACGCATTGACCAGATTGCAACTGGCACGGGGCGAGCCAGACAAACCCTTGTATGGGGTGGGAAAACGGCGGCCTCCACTACGGCGATGGATCCGGCTCGCGGCCCTGGGTGTGCTGCTCGCCACGAGCGGCTGCGAACGGCGCGTGTCGGTCGGCAACCAGGACCTGGCATCCATCCGGGCGCGCGGCGAGCTGGTGGTGGTCACCCGCACCGCGCCGACCACCTTCTATCAGGACGGGTACGGGCCGCAGGGGCCGGAATTCGACATGGTGGAAGACTTCGCGCGCCATCTGGGCGTGCGCACCCGCTATCTCGTCGCCAGCAGCGTGACCGAAGCACTGCACTGGCTGGATCAGGGCCAGGCAGACCTCGCCGCGGCCGGCATCACCCGCACCCCTTCGCGCGAGGCGCGATTCCGCTTCGGGCCCGTTTACCGTCACATCGAGCAGCAGGTCGTGTGCCATCGCGACGGGCCACGGCCTGCCGGTGTTGCCGACCTCGTCGGACTGCGCCTGCGGGTCGGCCGCGACACCAGTCACGAGGAACGCCTGCAGTCGCTGGTGGCGGAGGTGCCGGACCTGCGTTGGGACGCAGCCGGTGACGAGGGTGCCGAGCAGCTTCTGGAACGGGTCTGGCGTCGGGAGGCCGATTGCACGGTCGTCGATTCGCCGGAAGTGGCCGTGCATCGGCGCTTCATGCCGGAACTCGACATCGCCTTCGATCTCTCCGGGCGGGAAGAACTGTCCTGGGTGCTGCCGCAGCGTTCGGTTCATTTGGCCGAAGCGCTCGAGGTCTGGATGCAGGGCTATCGAGACCAGGGTTTGCTGGCTGCGCAGGAGGAACGCTACTTCGGCCATCTGGACGCCTTCGACTATCTCGATGTCACGACCTATCGCGGCCGGATCTTCACGCGCCTGCCGCGCTACCGCACCCACTTTCGCCGCGCCGAAGCGCGCTACGATCTGCCCTGGACGCTGCTCGCGGCCGTTGCCTATCACGAGTCGCATTGGGATCCCGCGGCGATCAGCCCGAGTGGTGTGCGCGGTCTGATGATGCTCACCTCGAACACGGCCCGGTCGTTGGGGGTCGATCGACTCGATCCGGCGCAGAGCATTCAAGGCGCCGCCCGCTATCTGGCGGAATTGCGGGACGGCCTGCCACAGCAGATTCCGGAGCCGGATCGGACCTGGATGGCGCTTGCCGCCTACAACGTCGGCCTGGCCCACCTGCAGGATGCGCGCGCCTTGGCCGAGCGGCTGAATCTGGATGCGAACCGCTGGACCGGCGTCAAGCAGGCCTTTCCGCTGCTGTCCCGGCGCGCCTATGCGCGTTACAGCCGGTTTGCCTACGATCAGGGCGACCAGCCGGTGCGCTATGTCGAGCGCGTGCGGAACCTGCACGCCATTCTTCAACTCGCCTCGGCCGAGCAGGGCGGGTATGCCGGCACCGGGCATCTCTTGCCCGACGGACGCCGCGTCGTCTACCAGTGAAGGTCGATGTTGCCCGCGGGCGGCTTCGCGGGGCGGCGTTTCGGCCGAGCCCCTTCCGGGACCGTCGGCCGGCCGGCGTGCCGATTTCGCTGGTCGTCGTCCATGGCATCAGCCTGCCGCCCGGCCGCTTTGGCGGTACCGCCGTGGAGGGCCTGTTCCGTGGGCGGTTCCTTGCGCGGCAACCACCGGATTTGGCCGATCTTGCCGGTGTGCGTGTTTCGGCGCATCTGTTCATCCGGCGCGATGGCCGGCTGGTCCAGTTCGTAGCGTTTCACCAGCGCGCCTGGCATGCCGGCGTTTCGTCCTTCCAGGGGCGGCCGGGGTGCAACGACTACAGTATCGGCATCGAACTGGAAGGAACGGACAGCGTTCCCTACACGGAAATCCAGTATGAGCGGCTGATCTCGGTGAGTCGCCTGTTGATGCGGGCCTACCCCGCGGTCAGTGCGGATCGCATCGTGGGCCATTGCGACATCGCGCCGTCGCGAAAGACCGATCCGGGCGCGGTTTTCGAGTGGGGTCGATTCCGGCACGCCCTGGCGGTCTGACCGACTTCGCGTCCAAGGCGCGATAAGCGATAAGGAACCGGTCCGCGGTGGCCGGCTCAGAACATGCCGCCGCCCATGCCGCCGCCACCCATGCCGCCGCCACCCATGCCGCCGCCACCCATGCCGCCGCCACCCATGCCGCCGCCACCCATG
>PKCW01000164.1 GCA_002862965.1 Pseudomonadota bacterium | reverse complement strand
CGGGCAACCCAGCACGACGAGCCCCTGATTGCGGTATTCCCGATAAAGGGCCTCGAGCCCGGCGTATTGGGGCGTGAGTCCGCAGCGGCTGGCGACGTTCACCACCAGCACCGGGTGGCCGCGAAACCCGGCCAGCGGCAGCGGCTCGCCTTCCAGACTCTGCAATGTGAACGCGTGAAATCCATCCATGGCGCTTGCTCCTCAATGTGTCGAACAGGGTCCTCGCCGCGCTCAGGCCGTGGCGGACGCCTGCGCCGCGGGCAGGCGCGCCGGCAGGGCGTCCTTCAGTTTGACGCGCAACGCGCGCAGGAGTTTCTCGGTGGCGGGCCAGTCGATGCAGGCATCGGTCACCGACACCCCGTAGGCCATCCGGCTGCGATCCGCCGAGATCTTCTGGTTGCCCCAGCCGATGTTGCTTTCCAGCATCAGCCCCAGGATGGAGCGGTTGCCCTCCAGGATCTGGTTGGCGACATTCTCGGCCACCAGGGTTTGCAGCGCGGGATCCTTGCTGGAATTGGCGTGGCTGCAGTCGATGACGATGTTCTCGGGCAGCTTGGCCTCGCGCAGCGCCCGCTCGCACAGCGCGACGCTGACCGAGTCGTAATTCGGCTGATGCCCGCCGCGCAGCACGACATGTCCATAGCCATTGCCGCGCGTGCGGATGACGGCGCTGCGGCCATTGGGGTCGATGCCGAGAAAGCTGTGCGGGCTGGACACCGAGTGCAGCGCGTTGATGGCCACTGTGAGGCTGCCGTCGGTGCCGTTCTTGAAGCCCACCGGCGTCGACAGGCCGCTCGCCATCTCGCGATGGGTCTGCGACTCGGTGGTGCGCGCGCCGATGGCCGTCCAGGTGATCAGATCGGACAGATACTGCGGCACGATGGGATCGAGCGCCTCGGTGCCCGCCGGAAGTCCCATGTCGGCCAGATCGACCAGAAGCCGGCGCGCGATGTGCAGACCGTCCTCGATATGGAAGGAATCATCGAGATGGGGATCGTTGATCAGGCCCTTCCAGCCGGTCGTGGTGCGCGGCTTTTCGAAGTACACGCGCATGACGATGAAGAGCGTATCGTCCACCTCGCGCGCCAGCGCCAGCAGACGGCGCGCGTAATCCCGCGCCGAGTCGACGTCGTGCACGGAACACGGACCGATCACCACCAGCAGGCGCGGATCGGCCCGATCCAGGATGCGCCGCACGCTGCGCCGGCCTTCGAGCACCGTGCGCTCGCCCGCCGCGCCGAGCGGGACATCGTCCTTGAGTTGGCGCGGCGTGATCAGCACATCCTGCGCGGCGACATTGATATTGTTCAGCAATTCGTCGGACATCGGCTCATCCCATACACAACGGCCCCGATCGGGCAACGCAACCGGCTCTGGCGGGTCCAAGGGCGACATCCGGCCGCTCGCCCGCGGCCTTGGGATAGAATCCAGCCAACGCGAGCCGACAAGCAGAATCATGACCGAACGCCATCATCTCAAGCTGCTAACCTACAACATCCAGGTCGGTATCGAAACCAGCCGCTACCATCATTACCTGACCAAGGCGTGGCGCTACGCCCTGCCCTTCCGCTCCCGGCATGAAAACCTCAATCGCATCGCGCAGATCCTGGCGCCCTACGATCTGGTCGCCCTGCAGGAAACCGACGCCGGCAGCCTGCGCAGCAACTACGTCGACCAGGTCGCGCATCTCGCCGAACAGGCCGGCTTCCCCTACTGGCACACCCGCGTCAACCGCCGCCTCGGACGATGGGCCCGGCACAGCATGGGCCTGCTCAGTCGCTACCGGCCCACGGAGGTGCGCGAGGTCAGCCTGCCCAGCCGCATCCCCGGCCGCGGCGCCCTCATCGCCCGGTTCGGGGCGGACACCGACGGCCTGCTGGTGATCGTCGCCCACCTGTCGCTCGACCGGCGCTCGCAGGCCAACCAGCTGGCCTTCCTCGGCAGCCTGATCGGCGACGGCTCGCATGCCATCCTGATGGGCGATCTGAACTGCAGTTGGGACGCCGTCCGCAACCACAGCGCGCTGGCCGGCCTGCGCGGTTCGCCCCATCCGCTGCCGAGCTATCCGAGCTGGCGCCCGACCCGCAGCCTGGACCATATCCTGGTGACACCGGGCCTCGACATCCAGCACACGCAGGTGGTCAGCCACGTCGGCTCCGATCACCTCCCGCTCGCCATGCACGTCACCCTGCCGCAGCACCTGCGGCTGCTCGACGACACGAGCGGCTGAGGGTTCCTATGGATCTCAAGCCCTACATCCGCCAGATCCCGGGCTTCCCCAAGCGGGGGATCGTCTTTTACGACGTTGCGCCGCTGCTTGCCTGCGCCGACGCCTGGCAGGTCGCGCTCGGCCGTCTGGCCCGGCAGCTGTTCCCCCATGCGCCGGACGTGCTGGTGGGGATCGAATCGCGGGGCTTCCTGCTCGCGGCGCCCCTGGCGCTGAAACTGGGCTGTGGGCTGGTCATGGTCCGCAAGCCGGGCAAGCTGCCCGGACCCTGCCTGGGCCACGACTACGCGCTCGAGTACGGCACGGACCGCCTCGAGATCCAGCAGGGCCTGCTGGCGCCGGGACAGCGCGTGGCCGTGGTGGATGACGTGCTCGCCACCGGCGGGACGCTCGCCGCCGCCTGTGCACTGGTGCGCAGAGCGGCGCTCAGGTCGCAGCGGCGGCCACATTGATCGAACTCGGCTTTCTGGGCGGACGCCGGCGCCTCGATGCGCCCTATGCCCGCGTCATTGCCTACGATTGACGGACGGCTGCTGACGCCGCCCGCGGCTGCTGACGCCGCCCGCTTCCCCACCCATCACACCCGATAGTAATCCCGGTACCAGGCCACGAAGCGGGCGATGCCCTCGGTCACGGGCGTGGACGGCCGGTAGCCGGTATCGCGCTGCAAGGGCGTGCAGTCCGCCCAGGTGTCGGGCACGTCCCCCGGCTGCATGGGTTGAAGGTCGAGCTGCGCCGGCCGCCCCAGCGCGGCCTCCAGGGTGCGGATGTAGGTGATGAGATCGACCGGCTGGCCATTGCCGATGTTGTAGAGCCGATACGGCGCGCTGCCGGCCGCGGGATCGGGATGCGCCGGATCGAACGCGGCATCGGGCCGGGCGGGGCGGTCGAGCACGCGCACGATGCCCTCGACCACATCGTCGACGTAGGTGAAATCGCGCTTGTGGTGGCCATGGTTGAACACCGGGATGGGCTCACCGGCCAGGATCGCGCGGGTGAAGCTGAACAGCGCCATGTCCGGCCGGCCCCACGGCCCGTAGACGGTGAAAAACCGCAGGCCGGTGGTCGGGATGCCGTACAGATGGCTGTAGGCGTGGGCCATGACCTCGTTGGCCTTCTTGGTCGCCCCGTAGAGGGCCAGCGGGTGATCGGCCGGGGCCTCGGCCCGGAACGGCATGGCGGTGTTGCCGCCATAGACCGAACTGCTGGAGGCATAGACCAGATGCGTGACCCGGCGCGCCCGGCAGCCTTCCAGGATGTGCAGGAATCCGGTCAGGTTGCTCTCGGCGTAGGCATGCGGGTGGGTGAGGGAATAGCGCACGCCGGCCTGCGCGGCCAGATGCACCACCCGCTCGATGGCCGACTCGCGAAACAGGCGCTCCATCCCGGCGCGATCGGCCAGATCGAGCCGGTGGAATGCAAACCCCGGCCGCGCCTGCAGCCGGGCCAGCCGCGCCTCCTTGAGACCAACCTCGTAGTAGTCGTTGAGGTTGTCCAGGCCGATGACCGTCTCGCCGCGCGCCAGCAGACGCTCGGCCAGATGAAACCCGATGAAACCGGCCGCGCCGGTGACCAGAATCGCCATTCGCAGGTCCCGTGGAAGATGGGGCCGCCCTCAAAGGCCGGCGTTGTTGCGGGCAAAGACGCGCTCGGCGCGATAGCTCGAACGCACCAGGGGTCCGGCCACCACCTCGAGAAAGCCCAGTTCCAGCCCCAAGGCGCGGTAGCGCGCGAAATCCTCCGGCGGCACATAGCGCTCGACCGGCAGGTGATTGGCCGTGGGCCGCAGGTACTGGCCGAAGGTGACGATGTCGACCCCGGCCGCGCGGGCGTCGCCGAGCGTTTCCTGGATTTCGGCGTCGGTTTCGCCCAGGCCCAGCATCAGGCTGGTCTTGGTCAGCACCCCGGGCGCGGCGGCCTTGGCCGTCTGCAGGACCGCGAGCGTCCGCTCGTAGCCCGCCCGCGGATCGCGCACCGGGTGGGTCAGCCGGCGCACGGTTTCGAGATTCTGCGCATAGACCTGAAGACCGGAGGTGGCCACCGCCGCCACCGCCTCCGCTCGGCCGCCGAAATCGGGGGTGAGCGCCTCGACCGCCGTTTCCGGGCAGGCCGCACGGATGGCGCGCACGCAGGCCGCGTAATGGTCCGCGCCGCCGTCGGGCAGGTCGTCGCGGTCGACCGAGGTCAGGACGACGTATTTGAGGCCCATGAGCCGCACCGCCTCAGCCGCGTGAGCCGGTTCCTCGACGTCGAGCCGGCCTTGCGGGTTGCCCGTCGACACCGCGCAGAACCGGCAGGCCCGGGTGCACACCGCGCCCAGGATCATCAGCGTCGCCGTGCCGTGACTCCAGCATTCGGCGAGATTGGGGCACAGCGACTCCTCACAGACGGTCGCCAGCCGGTTCTCGCGCACGATCTGCCGTACCTCGACATAACGCCCCGCCCCCGGCACGGACACCCGCAGCCACGGCGGTTTGTCGCCCCGCGGTGGCGGCGCGGCATCCCGCCGCTGCTTGACGCCATGCTTGACCGCCGTCACGCCGTCTTGCGTGAACTTCTCGCCGCTGCGGGCAAGCGCTTTGGAGG
This sequence comes from Pseudomonadota bacterium, assembly GCA_002862965.1. Lineage (GTDB taxonomy): Bacteria > Pseudomonadota > Gammaproteobacteria > UBA5335 > UBA5335 > Macondimonas. Next base: position 6,542 of record PKCW01000164.1, on the reverse strand, counting down.
AGGACGTTTCGCTCATGGCGCGGGCCTTGGATTGGGAGTCATCTGGCGCGCCCATGATACCAGCCCGGCGTCTTGGCAAGATCGCGCCCGCTTCGGATAATGCCGGCCGTCGCGCTGCCGATAAGCGCCTTGCGTTTGCAATCGTATTCATCCCGCAATCCCGACTCAGGAAAATGACCGCATGGATTGGGCCGCCTGGCTGACGCTCGCAATCCTGGCCGGCATGGTCGGCACGCTGATTCTCACCAACCTCGCCGCCGATGCGGTGTTTCTCGGCGCCGTGACCCTGCTGATGGTCTCGGGCATCCTCACGCCCAAGGAAGCCTTCGCGGGCTTCGGCAACGAAGGCATGATCACCGTCGGCGTGCTGTGCATCGTGGCGGTGGCGCTGGAGGAAACCGGCGGCATCCACTGGCTGGTGCAGAACGTGCTGCGCCGCCCGCGCTCGCTGCGCCATGCACTCTGGCGCACCATGGCGCCGACCGCGATCTTCAGCGCCTTTCTGAACAACACGCCGCAGGTCGCGATGATGATCCCGGCCATCAACGGCTGGGCCAAGAAGTTCGACCTGCCGGCGTCCAAGCTGCTGCTGCCCATGAACTACGCCACCGTGCTGGGCGGCACCTGCGCCCTGATCGGCACCAGCACCAACCTCGTCGTCGCCAGCATGCTGATCGGTGAGGACATTCACCTCAGCCTCTTCAGCATCGCGCCGGTCGGCATTCCGGTGGCCATCGTGGGCATCGGGTTCCTGCTGCTCTTCACCGACCGGCTGCTGCCCGACCGGCGCCCGGCCATCAGCCACATGGCCGACCCGCGCGAATACAGCGTCGAGATGCTGGTGGAAAGCAATGGACCGCTGGTCGGCCAGAGCATCGAACAGGCGGGCCTGCGCCACCTGCCGGGCCTGTACCTGGCCGAAATCGACCGGCGCGGCCAGATCCTCGCGGCGGTCTCGCCCCGGGAGCCGCTGCAGGCCGGCGACCGCCTGCTGTTCGTGGGCATGGTCGACTCGGTGGTCGAACTGCAGAAAATCCGCGGATTGACGCCGGCCACCCAGCAGATCTTCAAGCTGGAAGGCCCGCGCTCGGGTCGCAGCCTGGTGGAAGCCGTGGTCTCCGGCAGCGGACCGCTGGCCGGCAGCAGCATCCGCGACGTCGGTTTCCGCACGCGCTACAACGCCGTGGTCATCGCCGTGGCCCGCAGCGGTGAGCGCCTCGATCAGAAAGTCGGCGACATCGAGCTGGAACGCGGCGATACGCTGCTGCTGGAGGCGCGCCCCAACTTCTTCGAGGAACACCGCAACTCGCGCGACTTCCTGCTGGTGCGCCGCATCGAGGATTCCAGCCCGCCGCGCCATGAGCACGCCCGCCGCGCGGTCCTGATCATGCTGGGCATGATCCTGAGTGTTTCCTTCGGGCTGTTCAGCATGCTGGAAGCCGCCCTGCTCGCCGCCGGCCTGATGATTGCGTCGGGCTGCGTCGGCGGCGATACCGCCCGACGCAGCATCGACTGGCCCACGCTGATCGTCATCGGCGCCTCCTTCGGGCTCAGCGCCGCGCTGGAGAAGACCGGCGCGGCGCGCGCGGTCACCGATGCGCTGATGGGCTTCACCGGCACCGATCCGACCGGCAACCTCATCATGATCTATGCCGTGACCGTGCTGCTCACCAACATCATCACCAACAACGCGGCGGCCGCGCTCATGTTCCCGTTCGCGGTCAGCACGGCGCACCAGCTGGATGTGAGCCTGCTGCCCTTCGGCATGGCGATCCTGATGGGCGCCTCGGCTGCCTATGCCACGCCCATGGGCTATCAGACCAATCTCATGGTGATGGGCCCGGGTGGCTACCGATTCATCGACTATGTACGATTGGGCGTGCCGTTGACGCTGATCACCTCGGTCGTCACGCTGATCCTGATTCCACGCATCTGGTCTTTCTAGCGCGTCTGCCGGGCCGTTCCCCACCGATGGACGCTACACCACATCTTCCCCAGGCTATCCGACAGGCAAACCGATGTCCGAACTGATCCCTCCCCACGGCGGCACGCTCAAGCAACTCTATCTCGACGGCGACGCGCGCCAGCGGATGCGGGAACAGGCCCGCAACTATGTCGGCTGGAATCTCACCGCCCGTCAGCTCTGCGACCTGGAACTGCTGCTCAACGGCGGCTTCTCGCCGCTGGAAGGCTTCATGGGACAGGCGGACTACGACGCCGTCCTCACCGGCATGCGCCTGGCCGACGGCACGCTGTGGCCCATGCCGATCACGCTCGATGTGGACCCCGCGTTCGCCGACAAGCTCGAACTGGGCGGCTGGATCGGCCTGCACGATCCCGAGGGCGTGCTGATCGCGGTCATGCGCGTCGACGATCGCTGGCAGCCGGACCTCGGCGCCGAGGGCGAGGCGGTCTTCGGTACGCGCGACGAGGCCCATCCGGGGGTTGCGCATCTGCTGCGCCGCAGCCATCCGGTCTATCTCGGCGGCCCGGTGCACGGCCTCGACGCACCGACGCACTACGACTTCAAGAGCCGCCGTCACAGCCCGCTCGAAATGCGCACCCTGTTCGACAAGCTGGGCTGGCGCCGCATCGTCGCCTTCCAGACCCGCAATCCCATGCACCGCGCGCACCAGGAACTCACCATCCGCGCCGCGCGCGAGGCCGAGGCCAACCTGCTCATCCATCCCGTGGTCGGCATGACCAAGCCGGGCGACATCGACTACTACACGCGCGTGCGCTGCTACGAACAACTGCTCAAGCGCTACCCGGAGCAGACCACCCAGCTCAGCCTGCTACCGCTGGCCATGCGCATGGGCGGTCCGCGCGAGGCGCTCTGGCACGCCATCATCCGCAAGAACCACGGCTGCACCCACTTCATCGTCGGGCGCGACCATGCCGGTCCCGGCAAGGACAGCCAGGGACGCGATTTCTACGGTCCCTACGACGCCCAGGAACTGGTCGCGCGCCATCAGGACGAACTGGGCATCACCATGGTGCCCTTCCAGGAAATGGTCTACGTCGAGAACCGCGCCCAGTACGCGCCCGACAACGAGATCCAGCCCGGCGAAACCGTGCTGAACATCTCGGGCACCGAATTCCGCCGCCGCCTGCGCGAGGGCGCCGAGATCCCCGAGTGGTTCTCCTATCCCGAGGTGGTCGCCGAACTCAAGCGCAGCTATCCGCCGCGGCGCCAGCAGGGCTTCACCGTGTTCTTCACCGGCCTGTCGGGCTCCGGCAAGTCCACCATCGCCAATGCGCTCATGGTCAAGCTCATGGAAATGGGTGGCCGGCCGGTCACCCTGCTGGACGGCGATCTGGTGCGCAAGCACCTGTCCAGCGAGCTGGGCTTCTCCAAGGAGCACCGCAACCTCAATATCCTGCGCATCGGCTACGTCGCGGCCGAGATCACCAAGCACCGCGGCATCGCCGTGTGCGCGCCGATTGCGCCCTATGCCGACACCCGGCGTCAGGTGCGCGACATGGTGCAGGCCGGCGGCGGCTTCATCGAGGTGCATGTGGCGACCCCGATCGAGGTCTGCGAGGCGCGCGATCGCAAGGGGCTCTACGCCAAGGCCCGCGCTGGCCTGATCCCCGAGTTCACCGGCGTGTCCGATCCCTACGAGGTGCCCGAACAGCCCGAGCTGGTGATCGACACCCGGGATTGCTCGGCGGACGAGGCGGCACAGCGCGTCTTGCTCAAGCTGGAAAGCCTGGGTTACATCGGCTGACGCCGGTTGGGCATGGATCCTGCTGCTCGGTAGAGCATATTTCCGGAGGAGTCGTCGCGATGGGCCTGGAATTTCATTGTGTGGACGCCTTCAGCGACACGCCCTATCAGGGCGCGCCCATTCTGGTGTTTCCGCGCGCAGAGGGGCTGGTGGAAGCCCAGATGCGGCGCATCGCCCGCGAATTCGGCTACGCGGACGCGGTGTTCCTGCAACGCGAAGCGGACACCCAGCGCTGGCAGATGCATCTGTTCGACGCACGCGGCATGCCCCAGCCCTTTGCCGGCCATCCAGTGGTCGCGGCCGGCGCCGTGCTGGTCGAGGCGGGCGTCCTGCCGGCCGCCGAGGGTGAACTGCAGTGCAGCTTCGGGCTGCCGATCGGGCAGTTGGATGTGCTGCTGCAGTGCAAGGATGGGCGCGTGGTGCACAGCGCCTTTCGCATGAACTGCGATCTCGCCGTGGACGCCTATGTGCCCAGCCCGCGCGACATAGCCGCCATCCTGAGCCTGCCCGATGCGGACGTGATCGGCATGTCCGGGCACGTCCCGCTGAGCCTGCGCGGGCCGCTCGCCTGCTTCGTCGTCCCGCTCAAGGATGCGCTGATCCTGCGCCAGGCCGCTTTCGACCGCGCCGCCTGGGTGCGTTCCAGCGCGACCGCCACCCTGCCGCCGCAGATCCTGGCCATCGCGCCCGCCGCGGGACCCAAGCAAAAGGGCGCACTGCGTCTGGAAGCGCGTCTGTTCGGTCTGGACATCGCGCCGAACGAGGATCCGCCCATCGGCTCGGCGATGCCGGCGCTGGCCAGCTTCATGGCCTTGTCGGAACCGGCCGATCCCTTGCGGTTCACCGTCCTGCGCGGCATGGGACACGGTCGCCTCAGCACGCTGGAAGTCGGCGCGGAACGCAGCGGACAGACCGTGATGCAGGTCATCGTCGGCGGCGCCGTCACCCCCGTCGCCAAAGGCCAACTCGTGACCGAATGACGCGGCGCGGGTGCAGACGGGCATCCCACGGGGTATCATACGGCCCAAATCCCGAGCCGGCATCGCCCAACCTGCGAAGACAAGTCCATGAAAATCCCAGAGATTCTGATCGTCGAATCCGCCCATAAGCCCGGCAGCCTGGGCAAGATCCTCACCGTCATCGGCGAGGCGGGCATCGTGGTGGAACATCTCAACGCCATCCGCCGCGACCAAGATCAGACGATCTGGGAAATGACCCTTGAAATGGACCCGGCGACCGACTACGGCGTCATCGACCAGATCAATGCCCTGCCGAATGCCAAGATCCTCGGCCGCTCCGACCGCATCATGGATCGGCATCGCGACGGCAAGATCCGCATGACCTCGCGCGTGCCCCTGTCTTCCACCCAGCAGTTGCGCGACATCTATACGCCCGGCGTGGCGCGGGTATCGCTGGCGATCAAGGCCGACCCGGCGCTGCAATGGGAATACACGGCGCTCAAGCACACCGTCGCCATCATCACCAACGGCACCGCCGTGCTGGGCCTGGGCGATGTCGGCGTCGCGGCCTCGCTGCCCGTGATGGAGGGCAAATCGGCCCTCTTCGCCAAGCTGATCGGCATCAGCGGCATCCCCATCCTGATCGACGAGAAAGACCCCCAGCGGCTGATCGACACCATCTGCGCCATCGCCCCCTCCTTCGGCGCCATCCAGCTCGAGGACATCGCCGCGCCCCTGTGCTTCGAGGTGGAAGAAGGGCTCAAGGCGCGCCTGGATCGGCCGGTGATGCACGACGATCAGCACGGCACGGCCGTGGTCACCCTGGCGGCGCTCATCAACGCCGCCGCCCGCGTGGGCGTCGACCTGCGCGACAGCGTCGTCGGCCAGATCGGCCTTGGCGCCGCCGGCATCGGCATCGCCCGCCTGCTGCGCAGCTACGGCGTCAAGCGGGTGCTGGGCACGGATCTGCGCGCCCATGCCGTCGACCGGCTCGAGCGCAGTGGCGGCGAGGGCCGCAGCCTGGAAGCGCTGATGGCCGAAGCCGACATCGTGGTCGCGACCACCGGCGTGCCCGGGCTGATCAAGCCCGAATATGTGCGGCCGGGCCAGATCATCCTGGCGCTGTCGAACCCCGATCCCGAAATCGCCCCGCGCAAGGCATTGCAACAAGGCGCCATCTTCGCCGCCGACGGCGGCAGCGTGAACAATGCGCTGGGCTTTCCCGGCCTGTTCCGCGGCGCGCTGGACGCCCGCGCGACGCACTTCACCGACGCCATGCTCTTCGCCGCCGCCAACACCCTGGCCGAACTGACCCCGCCCGACGCCCTCGTGCCCTATGTGCTGGATCTCGACATTCATGCCCGGGTCGCCGCTGCCGTCAAGGACGCCGCCCTCGGCCTGGCCTCCCGCGGGACCCTGCAACTCAGCATCTAGCACGGTGCCGGGAACGCCCACCGAAAAGGCGGGCGTCATCCATTCGCGCCCGCCGTGAATCGCCAGCCTCGCTGAAGCCGTGCCGCCAGCGCAGCTCCTCGATCTACAGGCCAGCCTCCGATCCGGCCGGAAAGCCGATGGTCTGTTCTTCGATAAACCACTTCTTCATGTCCAATCTCCGGAAGGGGTGGAGTTGGGCCGCCACTCAAAACGGATGGGACGTCGCCGTGCCGAGAAGCCGGATCGGCTTGACGAAATCGTTAGGCATTGTGCCGAGCATAGATAGCGGCCAGTTCTGTAATGACCCAGCACTTCCTGCTCAAGTCAGGCCGCTAATGCATGGGCTTTAGCGGGTGTCTTCATGCCGAGCGCCTGGTGAGGGCGGCGGGTGTTGTAGAACCGGATCCAGTCCCCGATG
>PKCW01000175.1 GCA_002862965.1 Pseudomonadota bacterium | reverse complement strand
CGCGGCGCAGTTCGAGCTCCGTCTTCAGGTTGAGGATCTCGCGGTCAAGGATGTCGCTCTCGTGGGAGACGGCCTTCTGCGCCAGTTCGTTGGCAGAGACGTTGGGCTCCTTGCGCCCGGTCAACAGCGTGCGCTGCAGTAGCAGTGCCTTCTCCAGCACGCTCGCCAGCGCCACCTCCGACGCGAGGCGCCTGGCCAGGATGTCTTGGTCGGGCTCGTCGCGCAGCGCTTCGATCACGCCGCGCGTGATCGGCAGGGACGCGGCGCTGGCGTCCTGCAGATTGGCGAAGCTGGTCGGCCGGCTGCCGGCCACCAGTTCCTGTAGCGCTTGCAGCTTGGCTTCGTACTCCTCCTGGATCAGCGGCGTCAGGCCGACGCCCGGCGTGGTCGTCGTCTTGGTGCAGGACTCGCAGGTGCGCTGCTCCTGCTCGCCCAGCACGCGCACGGCCCAGGCGGCCGCGTCGTCGGGCGAGCGCCAGGTCTCGCAGGCCAGGTTACCGTTGCAACTGCCGGGGTCGATGCTGCCGGTGGCGGCGACGTCGCGGCCGTTGAGCAGGTTGTAGCCGGCGCGGGTCACGTCGCCGACCACGCGCACCGGGCGCTGGCCCTGGCCGCCGGCGTTGCTGCCGCCCACCCAGGGCACGCCGTTGTTGCCGCGGTTGGCTTCGGCCTCGTCGATGGCGGACACCGCATCGGTGCTGGCGACGGCCTGCGTGAGCGCCATGCCCTCGGCGATCTGGTCCCAGCCGAGTTGGCCGCCGGCCGCGTCCGCCATGCGGTTGGCGATGGCGCGGCAGGTCATCTTGCTGCGGTCGAAATCCAACCGCGCCTGCAGCACGCCGTTGGTGAGCAGGTTGTAGAGGCCGGGGTCGGCGCGCTGGATGATCAGCGCCGGCAGCGAGGCGACCGCGGCGGTGGCGTTCTGGATCACCGACGACATGATGGTCTGGAAGCCGTTGGTGAGCCCGTTGAGCTGGTTCTGGATCGTGGTCGAGAGCGACATGTCCCCGCAGATCAGGTTGCTGTTCCAGCCGATGCCGACGCCGATCGAACGCATGTTGGCCGCGCCGCTCATCGAGACGGCGCGGCCGCCGCCGATGCTGTAGAGCACGTCGTCGCCGATCACGCTGCCCTGGTGCTGCACGCCGTATTCGTTGACGCTGGTCTGCGCGCGCACGTCGAGGCCGGTCAGCAGCAGCGCGACGACGAGCGCGGCCATCTGCAGGCGATGGGAGGGACGGGAGGGAATGTGGGCGGTCATGGCGTGCCTCAGTCGAAGTCGGTGCTGCCCAGGAAGACCTGGCCGCGCCGCTCGCAGCAGCTGTACGGCCGCCAGAGCGCCCAGGCGTAGTCGCCCTGCTGGGCCTGCACGCGGGTGTTGGTGTGGGGGAAGACGGCGCAGCTGTTGGAGAGCGTGGGCGTCAGCTCCTGCCACTTGCCGGTGCTGGCGTCGCTTTCCATCAGCTCGCCGGCCGGCCAGTAGCCGTCGCGCGCCTCGGCCAGCAGCGACTGGTAGACGTGGATCTGCCCGCGGCGGGTCACGATGTCGCCGGCGCGCTGGGCGACGACGGCGCTGGACTTGTAGTCGTCGGTCTGGTGCAGGAAGCCGCCGCGCGGGTAGACGTTGCCCCACAGGTTCAGGCCGGTCCGAGTGCCGACCTCGCGCCGGCCCGGGATCAGCGATTCGGGGTACACCATCTCGGGCACGTTGTAGCGCCAGGCGAGCGTGTCGAGCGTGCTCAGCAGGTACGGCATGAAGGCCGTGCCCGCGCCCTCGCAGGCGTAGCCGGAGGCGCTGGCGAACTGGCTGAATACCTGGCCCCCAGGGTGGCCGATCACGTCGGCGTTTTTGAACTTGGCGAGGTTGTTCTCGTTGTCGTGGTTGGTGGTGCCGTCGCCGCCGTCCTCGGCCGTCGGATTGGGCGGGCTCATGAACCGCACTTCGGTCCACGGGTTCTCGCCGGTGTTGCTGTAGCTCGACACCACGGCGTCGGGAACGTAGTGGCGCACCTTCACCGAGGTGCGCACGGTGCAGCCGGTCCAGGTGCAGTAGAGCCAGTAGCAGATGCCGACGACGCGGTATTCGAGGCAGTCCGGCGAGAGCGTCGAGGCGACGATCGTGCCGGTGTTGATGGCGTAGGACGAGCCGGCGGCCGCGAGCATGACGGCGGCCGCGCCGTTGCGCATGCGGCGCGAGAGCTTCATGGCCGGCTCCTGCGGTGGGCGTCGATGCGGGCGACGGCCTTGGCCACGTCGGGTTCGCCGTAGACCACGTAGCGCTGGTCCACGACCACGGCGGGGATGGTGGTGACGCCGAGGCTCCAGGCGTCGACCACACCCTGATAGGCGGTGGCGAGGCGCGTCTGCAGCGGGGCGCCGCCGTCCTTGAGGCGCTGCCGGACGAGCGCGGCGCCGCGGGCGGGATCGCTCGGCAGGTCGGCGGCCAACTCGGCCTCGATGCGCGCGGCTTGGTCCAGCAGGATGACGCGCGCGCCGGCCGGCGCCTGGACGGGATGGCGGCTGTCGGTCACGACGATCAGATCGTCGTTCGCGTGGGCCGCTGCGCCGGCCAGCGCGGCGAGCAGCGCGACGGCCATCAGGCCGCGCCGCCACGCCGGCGAATGAAGGGACGAAGTGGGCATGTTGGAACCGCCGTGGATGGGTGATGGCGATAGTCCACTCCAGCCGGCGGGCGGGCACGACAAACAAACTGGCAGCGCCGTGTCCCGATTTACCGGGCAGGCCGGCGCGCGGCAACGCGGCGCCGTAGCCTCGAAGACCTCGGCTACCTGGGCATGTCGCCATCGGGGATGGTGGACAGTTCGGGCGTCCCGGCCGGGGAGGCCGGCGATTCGTTGGACGTGAGCAGGTCCAGCGCGGACAGCAGCGCGTCGGCTTCGACCGGGCCGGGCAGCAGCAGGGACTGGCCGGTGGTCTCGTCGCGCATGCGCACGGTCGGCGTGGCGACGATGCCGTCGCGGCTGCTTTCGCGCGCCTGGACCTGGACGCGCGCCAGCGCGCGCTCGCTGTCCACGCAGCGTTGCAGCGCGGCGGACTGGCCAGGAAAGCGGGCCTGCTCGGGCAGGCCCTGGCCGTCGCCGCGGGTGTGCTGGTAGATCCAGGTCACGGCCTGCCAGAAGGCGGCCGGGCCGCCGGTCTCGCCGGCGCACTCGGCCAGGCTGGCGAGCCGGGAGGCCGCTGGTTCATGCGCCGGTAGCGGCAGGTGGTGCCATTGCAGGCGGGTGTCCGGGTGCTGCTCGATCCAGGCCAGCACCTCGGGGAAGTAGGTCTTGCAGTGCGGGCACTCCAGGTCGGCGTACAGGACCAGCGTGAAGCGGGCGTTGGCGGCGCCGTGGTGCCAGGGCGGCCCGGCCGGCCGGGCCGGTGCCGGCGCCTGGTCGCCATCCGACAGGATGGGCGCTGGCGTCGGGGCGTCGGGCGCCGATGGCCCCGACAGGCGCCAGGCCAGCAGCAACAGGAGCACCAGCGCCCCGGCGGCGGCGAGCCAGACAAGGCGGCGCCGGGCGCCGCGGGAGGAAGGAACGGTCGGTCGCATCGCTGTCGCTGTGGTCGGGTCCGGGGCGGGTTGCCGTGGTCCGAGTCGAGCACGAGGGCGTTCGCGCATGGTTCAACAATCCGGCATGGCCGGCGTCCCGTTGTCGGGAAGCCTGTGACGAAACCTCGGCGGTAATAGGCGCTTGGCCGAGGAAACGTCACATCGGCGATTGCCGGATGGTTGTAGCGATTCCTAGTCAGTTATTGACAAATGCCTAGTAATCGCTACATTACCCCGCATGCCTCAACGACCAGACATGAGCCTCGAAGATGCCGCCCTCGTGCTGGCCAGGCGCCAGCCGCTGCTGCGCGCGCGCGATCTGACCCAGCGCGGCCTGTCGACGGTGATCCTTGGCCGGCTGGTGGCGGCCGGCAAGCTGGAACGGGTCGCACGCGGCGTCTACAGCCTGCCGGGACGTGGCCTCAGCGAGCACCGCTCACTGGCCGAGGCGGCGCTGCGCGTGCCCAAGGGCGTGGTCTGCCTGCTGTCGGCGCTGCGCGTGCATGGCATCGGCACGCAGGCGCCGCACGAGGTCTGGATGGCGATCCCGCACAACTCGCCATCGCCGAGCCTGGACCAGCCGGCGCTGCGCGTGGTGCGCATGTCGGGCGCGGCGCTGACCGAAGGCATCGCGCCGGTGGCGATCGATGGCGTATCGGTGCCCGTGTTCGATCCGAACAAGACCGTGGCCGACTGCTTCAAATACCGCAACAAGATCGGGCTGGACGTGGCCCTGGAGGCGCTGCACGACGGGTGGTCGCAGGGCAAGCTGTCGATGGATGCACTCTGGCGCTACGCGACGGTGGATCGCGTGGCCACGGTGATGCGCCCCTATCTGGAAAGCGTGACCGCGTGAGCCGAACCAATCTACCCGCTTCGATCCGTGCCCGCCTGAAACAGCGCGCGGACGCGACGCGCCAGGACTTCAACCTGACGCTGACCCATTACGGCCTGGAACGGCTGCTGTACCGGCTGTCGATCTCCCAATATGCCGATCGCTACCTGCTCAAGGGCGCGCTGCTGTTTTCGCTGTGGTACGACCAGCCGCATCGGCCGACGCGCGATGTGGACCTGCTCGGCTATGGGCCGGACGACGTGGAGACGGCCGTGGCCACGTTCCGCGAGATCAGCCAGATCGCGGTGGACGACGGCATCGTGTTCGACCCCGCTTCGGTCGCGGGGTCGGTGATTCGCAAGGAAGCCGGCTACGGAGGCGTGCGGGTCGATCTGCGGGCGACACTGGACGGTGCGCGCATCGCCTTGCAGGTGGACATCGGTTTCGGCGATGTGGTGACGCCGGCGCCGGAGCCGATCCACTATCCGGTGCTGCTCGACGATCTGCCCGCACCACGACTGCGCGCCTATCCCAAGTACACGGTGGTTGCGGAGAAGCTCCATGCCATCTGCCTGCTGGGCATGACGAACAGCCGCATGAAGGACTACTTCGACCTGTGGGTGCTGCTGACCGAGGAGGACCTGGCGCCGGACGAACTGCGTCGAGCGGTCGAGGCGACCTTCGCGCGGCGGCGGCTGGCGATGCCGGCCGACCTTCCCATTGGCCTGAGCGACGCTTTCGCGCAGGATCCGATCAAGCAGCGACAGTGGGCGGCGTTCTTCAAGAAGAACGGACTGGCGCCGCGGGAACTGGCCGAGGTCGTCGCACGGCTGCGCGATGTCTTCCTGGCGCTGCAGTCGGCGTGACGCGAGTGGTTCCGGCGGAACCTCAACCCGACACGGTGAGCAGGTCGCCGTTGGCGTTCATCGCCAGCGGTTCGATGCCGCGTGCGCGGTCGATCATCTCGGCGACCTTGAATGCCGCGTCCAGCTCGCCGATGCCGAATTCCTGCATCAGCCGGTAGCGTTCGGCCTTCTCCTCGGGCTCGGTCTGCGCGAGCGCCAGATAAAGACTCGGCGGCACTGCGCGGAACAGCAGTTCCATGCTCCTGGAGAGGATGACACCCTCGGTGTACTTGCCCGCTTCCTTGCGCGCCGAGAGCATCAGCGCCTTCTGCGCCGGCGTGAGTTCGCGGAAGCGGGCGATCTTCTCGACTTCATCGGGCGGCATGCTGAGGCAAATCCACCATTCGATCATGTTCAGCATCGGCTCGGCCGCCTTCGGCAGGTCGTCGAGGTTCTGCGTGGCGAGCCAGAACCAGGCGCCGAGCTTGCGCCACATCTTCGTGATCTTGACCACGTAGGGCGCCAGCAGCGGGTTCTTGGTAATGATATGGCCCTCGTCCGTGACGTTGATGATCGGCCGGCCCAGGAACTGGTCGCGTTCGGCGATGTTGTTGACCGTGTTGATCAGCGACGTGTAGGCGATCGAGAGCTGCGCGTTGTAGCCCTCCCTCGCGTAGGTCGCGAGGTCGACGATGGTGATGTCCGCTTCGGGCCACGGCGTGCCCGGACGGTCGAACATTTCCCCGTCCGCGCCCTGGCAAAACATCTCCATGGCGTCGGCCATCTCCAGCAGCCGCGCGCGCCGGGTGTCCGGGAGCGTGGTGTCGCTGCCGCGTTCGCGCAGCGCGTCGCGCACGTCGCGCGTGAGCACGGTGCGCCGCTCGGCCACGCAGCGCTGGGCGGCGTCGAGGATGCACTGGCGGATGAGGCTGCGATCGGCGCGCGTCATGCGCGCTTCTTCCTTGTCCTCGCCGCCGGTGATCATCAGCCGGGCGGTGATCTCCAGTTCGCCCAGCACGTCACGCTGCTCGTCGCCGACGTCCTCCTCGCCCCCCTCCTCGTCGAGCGCATCGGCATCGAGCGTCTGCACCTGGCTGGGGGTCTCGACCAGGCGATGCGCGTCGGCGAACGGGGCCAGGCTCACGCCGGAGCTGGGCGCGAGCTTGACGCGGTGGACGCTGAGCCCGAGCCGTGCGGCGAACTCTCCGAACAATCCGAAGCTGTTGCCGGCTTCGACGATGAACAGCCGCGGCCGGTAGATCGCGGTGACTTGGTTGAGGATGTTGTTGAGGGTGGCCGACTTGCCCGAGCCGGTGGGACCGAACAGGAACAGGTGGGCGTTCATCTGCCGGTCGAGCCGGTTCAGCGGGTCGAACGTAATCGTGCCGCCGCCGCGGTTGAACAGCGTGATGCCGGGATGTCCGGTGCCCTGGCTGCGCCCCCACAGCGGCGCCACGTTGACGCCGTGCTGCACGAACATCAGCTGCGTGTACCACTGGCGCTTGTCCTTGTCCGGGTCGTAGACGCAGGGCAGCCAGCGCAGGTAGGTGTTGAGCGGGGCCACCTCGTCGTCTTCGCGCACGGGCTGCATGCCGGCGTTGAGCAGGACGTTGCCCAACTGCAGGCCGCGCGCGTCGAGTTCGGCCTGGTCGCGTCCGCGCAGGTAGAACGTCAGCGCGCCGCGGTACAGCTTGTGCGCGCTGCCGATCAGCCCGCGCGCCTGCTGCACGTCGTGGCGGGCCTGTTCGGACGCCAGGGTCTCGCCGACGGCTTTGCGCGCCAGGTGGTTCAGGTGCGCTTCGAGCACGTCCTGCGGCGTCGCCACGAGCGTCAGGCACAGGGTCGTGTCTTCCGGCATCTGGTCGAACAGCGCGTTGATCGCGTCGCCGCCCTTGCGGGTTTCGCCGGTGATGTGGCCGGTGGCCGGCGGCATCCGCAGGCGGTCGACGCTGATCGCACGGTGCGGCAGGCCGTCGAAGTACCACAGGCCTTCGGCCACGTCGGAGCGCGGCTGGCCGAAGAACAGCCGCTGCGCGAAGTCCGTGCCGCTGGCCAGCTCGATCTCGCCGGGCTCGGCTTCATCGGGATAGCGCGCCAGCGCGTAGAACCGCTCGCGGTCGGCTTCGCTCGGGCCGAGCAGCGTTGGGTTCGGGTTGAACCAGCGCAGTAGCCAGGCATGGATGTCGGTCGCGCCGAGGCGGCGGGCGCGCACGCCGGCGTTGGCCAGCCCGCCGACCAGGCGGTCGCAGACGATGTGCAGCGCCTGCTCGGGCGATTGGCCGCGGCGGGCCGGCGCCTGGCCGACGCGGCGATACACCACCATGCGCGTGCGGCGCGACTGGCCGCGCCAGGGCAAGCGCGTGACGGTGCAGTCCTCGAACAGCCCGCCGGTCTTGACGATCGCGTGCAGGTGGTGGCCGAAGAAGCGCAGGTAGAAGTCGCTAAAGGCGCTGCCGCGTGCGCGCGGCTGCAGGTAGGCGCGCAGGTCCTCCAGATAGCGGTCCCAACTGGTCTCGTCCTGGGCGTAGAGCTGGACGACCCAGGGGTTCTCGTCCAGTTCGTCGAACGAGTCCTGCAGCGCGTTCTCGAGAGTGTCGCGGACCTGGCCCAGCCAGCCGGGCTCGCGGCCTTCGGTGCCGACCGGCTGCAGCTCGAAGAACGCGGCGACCGAGGCGCCGTCCTCCAGCAGCATGCACTGCGACTCGGAAAGGTACTCGGCCCACGGCAGCATGTCCGCGAACGACGGGGCGATGTCGTACAGAGCCTGCTCGTCGGCGACGGTGGCGGGACGGCGCGAGCGCCGGCCGGGGCGACCGGGTTCGGGCAGGCCATGCGTGCGCAGCTCGGCGACGTGGCGCTCCCAGGCATCGGCCGGTGCCGGCGACGCCGCAGCCGGCGCCGGGCGCGGCCGGCGCTTGAGCGAGGGCCACGCCATCGTCAGTAGTCCTCGGTCCGTTCGCCCGGCAGCGCGTACTGGACGCGCTGGTAGAGCGGGAACACCGTCGTGTAGCCGGGCACCGGCACCGGGTCCGAACCGGCCAAGTGCGGGAACACATACATGAGCAGGTCCGGGTTGGGCAGGCGGTGGAACTGGCGGTGGATCTCGTTCTGCGCGGTGCGCGTGTAGCGCGCCTGCTCGGCGGGCGCGGCCTGCACGTCGGCCGGCGTGAGCGGACGGCGCAGCGACTGCCGGGCATCGAGCAGGCCGCGCTCGCTCGGGCCGGCCGCGCCGCCGCCGGTCTCGACGTTCCAGATGTCGAGCATGGTCCGGTCGGAGCGCGGCAGCAGCTCCTCCTTAGTGGTTGCACAACCGGCCAGCGCGAGTGCAACGCCCAGCGCCGCCAGGGCGTCAGTCCAGTTCCTGCGCATGGGTCGCGTCTCCGAGGCGGTGGTCGACGCGGCGGCCGGCCGGGTCGTAGTCGATGGTCAAGGGTTCTTCGAGATGCACGGCGACCTTGGCGCCGGGCTGCACGTACACCGCGGCGAAGGCCTGGCCGTAGAGCTTGTTCACCCAGTCGGCCATGTCGCGGACGCCACCGGCGAGGATCTGGCCCATCGCTTCGTTGCCGGTGATGCCGACGGTGCCGATGGCGCCGTCGGGGCCGACGTAGGACAGGCGGCCGGTGTCCGAGTCGATCAGCGAGGCGACGCCGGCGCCGGCGGCGGTGATCAGCGCCCTGCTGCCGAGGTACTGCTGCGCGTTGGAACGGCGGTCGCCGGTGACGCAGGGAATGCCGTGCGGGTCGCTGATCCAGCCGAGGCCGTCCTGGGTGGTGTTGCCCTGGGCGTTGTCTTGGCGGTTGCCGCCACGCTCGCGATCCTCGGGGATGGTGCGGATGGTCCCGTCGTTGAACACGAAGGTCACGGAGCGAACCTGGCCGCGCACGCACGAGAGCGTCCAGTCGCCCGACGCGGTGCCACTGACGACCGCACCGGCGACGTCGGGGATGTCGATGCCGTTCGCGGTCAGGTTGTCGGGTCCGATCAGGACCTTGAACGGATACGGATCGTTGACCGTCCCGTCGATCGGCACGCGGCCGATCAGCGCCGTCATCGCGACCGATCCCATCAAGGTGGAGTTCGTCGGCACGGTGTAGACGGCCTTCGCAGCCGGCGCACCGGCTGCGCGGCGACCGGCGTCCACCGCCGCACCGGTGGCGTCGCCGATGCTTTCACCGGCTTCCCCGAAGCTCGTGGGGAAGCTGAAGCCGCTTGCGTTGTTGGCGGGCGAACGTCCGCGGCCCTCCTGGCGGGCATCATCCGGCTCGACCCAGCGCATGGTCTCGCCGCTGCCGCCGGTGCTGGCGTTGTCGCCCGGCTCCAGCCCCAGGCCCACCGGCAGGTCGGCGTGGCCGTCGCGGCGGCCGCTCACGCCTTCAAGGCGTTGCTGCAGTTCCTGCAACAGGCCCTGGGTCTGCTGGCGCTCGGCGGCGGCCTGCTCACGATCTTGCCGCAGCTGGTTGCGCTCTCCCTCGATCGCGCTCTGGATGCGCCGGTCGACCGCGCTCTCGCGCTGCCGCAGCCGTTCGTTCTCCTGGCGCTGGGTCCTGTTGTCCGTCAACGCCGTCTGCAACTCGGTGCGCAGTTGCCGGACCTGCGCGACCAGCGTGGCGACGGTATCGCGCGGCGTGTCGCCTTCGATGCCCAGGGCCTTGGCTTCGTCCGCGGTGAGCTGACCGGCCCCCTGCTGCGCGGGTGCGCGGTCGCCGCCGGACAACAGCTTGAAGCCGACGAACACCAGCAGCAGCACCATCGGGATCATCAGCCACTTGAGCAGGCCGTTACTCTTCATCGCGGCCTCCGTCGCGGTCGCTCGGCGCGGCGGGCGCCGGCAGGTTGAGGGAGGCGTCGACGGGTGCGATCGCGGGCAGCAGCGACTGCGGCAAGCCGCGGCCGCGGGTGACGAGGTAGACGACGGTTGTGTCTTCCGGCGTGCCGGCCGGCCCGAGGTCGGGGTGCTGGAACGTCGCGGTCAGGAAGTCGCCTTGCAGCGCGCGCGGATCCAGATCGAACCCGCGCGGCGCGGTGTTGCGCAGGCGCACGGCGCTGACCCACAGGTCGCCCAGGCGCCAGGCAGCCAGTGCCTGCGCCTGGATGGGCAGCGTCGGCAGCAGCGAGTGCAGCGGCAGGTCCCGGCGCACGTTGGCGCGGGTAATGCCCGGCACCGGCTCGACCGTGCGCAGCGGCGCGTAGAGGCTTTGCGCGGCGTAGCGCGTCAGCACCACCGGCACGGGCGTCGGCGGTGCCGGACGGTCGGTGCGCGCGGCGCGTGCCTGTGGATCGTCCTCGGCCGCGACGCCCTGGCCGCCGGCCGGCGCCGCGATGACGATGCGCACCGGCTCCAGCGGCGGCTGTCCTTCCTGCGGCGCTTCGGCGGCAATGTCCAGCAGGATCACCGTGCCGCTGCCGGCATCCTGGAGTTGCAGCCGCGTCGGTTCGATCGGCTCGCTGGCGCGCAGGTAAACGGCGCCGGCCGCGCTCTGCACGCGCAGTCGAGCGCCCACCGACGCGGGGACGCCGACGCGCACGTTGCGGTCGATGAAGATGACCCGCTCCTCGCCGACGACGAGCGGCAGCGCCAGGGGCAGTCGCTCCCAGCGCAGGATCTCGACGGCATGGACGGGGACGGACAGCGCCAGCAGCAACGCGGCGCCGAGCGTGGCGAGAAGACGGTTCATGGCGTGGTTTCCGCGGGAGGGGTCGGCGCGGCGCTGGGTGCCGGGTCGGCAGGCGTGGCGATCCGCTGCGGGGTGCCGTCGTAGCAGTCGATCGCTAGGCCGAAGGGGTTGCGCTGCGGATCGACATCAGCGCGCACGACCTTCAGCGGGTAGCGCACGAACGCGCGCTTGACCTGTTCGGCGCCGTAGTACTCGTCCGCGGTGACGTCGAGCGTCACGACCCAATCGTGGTCGGAGACGGTGCGAACGCGCATGGCGGGGCTGGACCCGTAACCGCGTCCCGGAATCTCGTAGATACCGCGCACGCGCTGACGCAGCTCGCCTGCGTTGCGGCGGTACTCGTAGTCCTGGCGCAGGAAGGCTTGGCAGGCCGGCGTGAAGTACGCAGACAGCGCATGCAGGTTGCGCGGGTAGTCGTCATCGCCGTTGGTCGGCCAGCGCTGCAACTGCTGCCAGACGTAGAAGGTGAAGGCGTAGACGGACTCCGGCGGCACCTCCCACCATTTCCGGGTGCTGCCCGAGCGCAGATCGGGCGGGACGTGGATCGTCAGGTCGCGCGGCGCGCTC
>PKCW01000285.1 GCA_002862965.1 Pseudomonadota bacterium | reverse complement strand
TGGTCGACGAGCGCAAAAAAAACCCCCTGAAGATTCAGGGGGTCAAGTGCGTGAAAGGACGAGGGGGTCCTTTCAGGAGGAGACACGGTGCCATGAACTTGCTCAGCGACCGGTGATCGGATCGAACCGGTCCATGGGCGACGATATTATGAATTCGTCATGGGTTTGTCAATCACGGCAAAAAAGTTTTCTTTTTCTGTTAATGATCGGTATCAACCTCTGCCCTGTCCGCGGGCCAGCCATGCCGCCAGGCCCGCGGCCGCGCGACCGACGACGCGCGCCAGGCGGCGCGCTGCGGCTTGAGGCAGGCGGTACTGCAGGCGGTAGATCTGCGCCTGATCGAGCTGGCGCAACAGATAGTCGTCGCTGGTGGCGATTTCATCGACCAACCGCAGCTCCAGCGCTTGGGTTCCATACCAGTGCTCGCCGGTGGCGACACGCTCGATATCCAGCCTGCTGCGATGCTGACGGACGAACTGTTTGAACAGCGTGTGGGTTTCCTCCAGTTCCTGACGGAATTTCTCGCGTCCCTCGGGCGTGTTTTCGCCCAGCACCGTCAGCGTCCGCTTGAATTCACCGGCGGTGTGGAGTTCGACGTCGACCTCGTGCCGCTGGAGGAGCCGGTGCAGGTTGGGCAACTGGGCGACGACCCCGATGGAGCCGATGATGGCGAACGGCGCGGCGACGATACGCTGGCCCACGCAGGCCATCATGTAACCCCCGCTTGCGGCGATCTTGTCGACGCAGACGGTGAGCGTGATGCCGCGGTCGCGCAGTCGCTGCAATTGCGAAGCGGCGAATCCGTAGGCATGGACCAGCCCGCCGCTGCTCTCCAGCCGAACCACGACTTCGTCCCGGCTGTCGGCAACCTGGAGCAGCGCCGTCACTTCCTCGCGCAGTGCGGTCGTGGCCGATGCTTGCAGGTCGCCATGAAAGTTCAGGACGAAGATGCGCCGGCCGGCGTCCGACGTGGCGAGAGGCTTCGGTTTGGCGCGCCAGGGGCGACGGATGCGGAGGCGTTGCCACCGGCTGGTCTTGACGGGTTGCAACCGTCGGTTCAGCGCGTCGCGCAGCCGTTCATAGTGGCGGTTCACATGCTCGAGTTGCAGCTGGCCGCGTTGCAGCGAGGGGCGACGCCGACCAAGGCCCGCGGCGATCAGCATGACCACGACCACGCCCACCAGCAGCGTGACGAGCTTGGCGGCAAACAGGCCATACTGGCCCAGCAGTTCGGTCCACACGGCAATATTTCCTTTGAAGTTAGGCGGGGGCATGGCCCAGACCGGTGAGCGGAACCCGAAACGGTATTATCGGTCCACTTTGGACGCAAGAAACGACACAGCGACGAGGATCTGATGCGGCATCTTACCTGGGCCTCGGGAGCGATCGCGCTGGCTTTTGCAACGACGGTGTCCGGGCAAGGCCGCTGGCAGCCGGGCATCGAATTCGGCACGACGGGCGAGTCCGGGCGTCTGGTGCGTCTCACGCTGAGTGCCCCGCAGCGCGAAGCGTTCGCCCGAACCGGCGCGTGGTCATGGCGCCTCACGCCCGAGGTCACGCTGGGTCGCTGGCTGGACGGTGAGCGCAACGATGCCTTGTGGGAGGTCGGCGCCACACCGGTCTTGGCCGCGCATCGGGAGCTGCGATCCGGGCGGGTGGCCGTCGATCTGGGCGTCGGTATCCACCTTCTGTCTGCTGTCCGTTTCGAGGACAGTACGCTCGCCTCGGCGTTCCAGTTCGGCGATCATGTCGGCATCGAATGGCGACCCGCTTCGGGGCGGTGGGGGATCGGCTACCGGTTCCAGCACCTCTCCAACGCCAGCATCGCCCCGCCCAATGACGGCGTCGAGTTTCATCTCCTGCGCCTGGGGTGGCGGTTCTAGGTTTTTCGACACACGACAGGGAAGCACATGCAAATGGAAAGGATTTCTGCCGGTCTGCCGGAGCCCCTGACAGCCGCTTACGCGCAGGACGGCTGGGCCCGCTTCCTGGGGATCGCGCTGGATCCGCGCGATCCCGCCCGGAGGCTCCGTCTGGCCTATGACACGCGTTTGCTCAATGCCGACGGCGGGGTGATCCACGGCGGGATTCTGGCGACGTTGCTGCTGGATGCGGCCCGGATCGAAACCGCGGCCGCCTGGGGCTCCGCGGGGGATCTTGGGTCCGTCAGGCCGCTCGACGGGCAGATCGTCTATCTGCGGCCCGCGCGCGAGGGCGATGTCATCGCCTCCGCGCAATTGCTGCGAGCGGGACGCACGCTGGCATTCGCCAGCTCCGAGATTCGCGACGCGCAGGGGCAGCTCGTCGCGCAGGGACAATGGGTTTTCGCGCATGCCGCGGATGAGGCGCCCGAAGCGGCGCCTGAGGCGCCGGCGCTGACTCAGGTCTGGAATGGCGAGGCGGATGCCGGCCGCATGGGCGTGCTGCTCGAAGCCAACATGAAGAAACGCTTGCCAGGCCTGTCGCTGCGGCAGATGGGGCCGGGCCGGTGCGTGATCGAGGTGGCGGATATCGCCGACATGCGGGATGCCGGTGGCGCCTTGGCCGGCGGGGCGCTCCTGCTCGCGTGCGACAATGTCGGCGTCTTCGCAGGATTCGGGCTCAACGCACGCATCACGCGCATGTCCACGGCCGCGCTCAAGTTGAGCTTCGTGGCGCCCGCGCGCGATGAGCCGCTGATCGTGGTCGGTCGCAGCCTGGGCAAGGCCGGGCCGCTCATTTCCAACCAGAGTCTCGTCTACGGACGGGATTCCGGTCGGCTCTATGCCTTTGGCACCGTCACCCTGGCCACCTGAGGGCGCATCGTGGTGCAGCAGGAGTCTCCCGATGCGCAGCGATTCATCACCGGTCCTGCGGGCGCGCTCGAGGTCCGAACCGCTCGGCCGCTGAGGGCGCTGGCGGGGCCGCCGCGCGCGGTCGTGGTGTGTCACCCGCACCCCAAGTTCGGCGGGACGATGGACAACAAGGTCGTGACCACGCTCGCGCGCGCCGCCACGGATGTGGGCTGGCACGCGGTTCGCTTCAATTTCCGCGGTGTCGGTGCCAGCACGGGGTCCTATGACGAGGGGCGAGGCGAAACCGAAGACGCCCGCGCAGTCGTGGACTGGGTCGCCGCGCACTGGCCGGACCATCGCCCTGCGCTGGCGGGCTTCTCGTTCGGCGCCTGGGTGGCGATCCGACTTGCGTCCATGACATCGCTGTCGCGCCTGCTGACCGTGGCGCCGCCCGTCGACCGCTTGGCCGGCGCCGACGCCCGGGCGGTGGACTGCCCCTGGTGGCTGATCCAGGGCATGGCCGATGAAGTCGTCGACGCGGATCGGGTGATCGGTTGGGCCGAAACACTGGCCAAGCCGCCCCATGTCGTCAGCTTGCCCGGCGTGAGCCACTTCTTCCATGGTCAGTTGAGTGTGTTGCGGGGTCTCGCGCGAGAATTCTTTCAGGAGGATGGCTGACATGCCTGCACAAGCCCGATTTCGCCCCTTGCGCTGCGCCGTGCTGACCCTGTCGGACACGCGCACGCCGGAGACCGATACGTCCGGCGATACACTCGCCGAGCGGTTGCAGGCAGAGGGGCATCATCTGCAGGATCGCGCGCTCTTGCCCGATGACCTCTATCGACTGCGTGCCCAGATCAGCGTGTGGATTGCCGATCCCCGCGTCGAGGTGATCCTCACCACCGGCGGGACCGGCCTGACCGGGCGTGACCGGACGCCGGAAGCCGTCAGGCCATTGCTCGACCGCCACATCGATGGCTTCGGGGAACTGTTTCGGCAGATATCCTTTCAGGAAATCGGCGTATCGACGCTGGAATCCCGTGCTTTCGCCGGCGTTGCCAACGCGACCGTGATTTTTTGCCTGCCCGGCTCCAGAAACGCGTGCCAGACCGCCTGGGATCACATCATTCGGCAACAGCTCGATGCGCGCCATCAGCCGTGCAATCTCGTCGCGCTGTTACCGCGGTTCAACGAAGCGTGACACTCAAGGCGGCGTAGCCCGGGCCGCTAGATTGAACGAGTCGCTACCGCCGCTGTCGGAGAAGATGAGGAAGAAAAATCCCCTTCTTCCGACCATCCACCTACAAGAACAGCAAAGGAGCATGTCATGGCGATCGTCGGTCAAGCCAGGTTCGCGCCTGGCCAAGTCGTTGAACATCGCGAGCTCGGTTATCGTGGTGTGGTTCTGGACGTGGACCCACGTTTCCTGGGCCGTGAGGAATGGTACCCCCGGCAGGCGCTCCCTGCCCCCGATCGTGAGCAGCCATGGTACCGGTTGCTCGTCGATGGGCGCGAATATCAGACCTATGCTCCGGAGTCGGCACTATCCGTTGACGCGCTGGAAATCCCCGTGGAACATCTGTCGTTGCGTGTCTTCTTCAAAGGGTTCCAAAGCGGGCGCTACCAGCCGAGGTGGGTTCCCAATTGAGGTGTGCGAAAGCCGGGTTCGTCGGTACGCGCCGACGAACCCGGCCGCTGCGCCATGCGCCTGCGTGTCGAGCGTCACGGATCTGTAAAGAACTGCTTTTCAAACTGCACTTTGAAAGGTTTCTTCGCCCCTTCCGGCAGCACATTGACCTGAAACCGCAGGGTTTCCTGCCCGCTGATGGGAAAATCACCGATGTAGTAGATGGCATCGCCATCGCGCATCTCGCGCAGCGTCAGTTCACGGTATTGGTTGTTCAGATTCACCGCACTGGCCGAGATCTCCGCAGGGACGGCCACGGTACCGCCATCGGCGGTCTTCTCGCGCAATGCGAGATTGATCATGCCGCGGTTGCGGCTCCGCACGATGCCGGCCTTTTGGGTGGATTCGACCGGCAATTCGTCGGTGCGCAGCGCGTTGTAGTGGAAGACGTACTTCTCGTATTCGAAGCTGTTGGCTTGCGCCACGGACGCCAATGCCGCCATCAGCCCGAATGCGACAGCCACTGCGTAGGCCCGGAATCTTGGTGTTGTCATGACAGTCTCCCTGAACATCTCGGATCTGGATTCACTCTAACGCAAACTGGGTTTTATTCAAGGCTGCTCCTCGGCGATGTCCTGCGGTAAGGCTATAGAGCGCAATCTCGCCGAGAAGATTGGGCAATTGGCTCATCAGGCGATTGCCATGGTGGGCCGCATCGACGACCTGACGGCTGAGCACCCGGTAACCCTGTTGCCGACACAGGGCCTCGAAGTCCTTGACCGTGCAGAGATGGATGTTGGGGGTGTCGTACCAGGCATCGGGCAAGGTTTCGGACACCGGCATCCGGCCGCGCCACGCGATCTGCATGCGGCTGCGCCAGTAGCCGAAGTTGGGGAAGGTCACGATCCCCTTGCGCCCGATGCGCAGCATTTCCGCCAGCAGCCGGTCCGGATGGCGCACCACCTGCAGGGCCTGCGTCAGGATGACATAGTCGAACGATTGATCAGCAAAGGCGTCCAGCCCTTGGTCGATGTCCATCTGGATCACCTGAATGCCGGCTGCCGTGGACTTCACGACATTGCCGGGATCGATCTCCAGGCCATAGCCCGTGACCTGCCGCGTTTCCTGGAGATGACGCATGAGGGTCCCGTCGCCGCATCCCAGATCGAGGACATGGGTCCGTGGCTGGACCCAGTGGGAGATGAACTCGAGATCCGGACGCAGAGGACTCATGCCGCAAGCTCCGCTGCAACCCGCTGCATGTAGGCGTGGAGGACGGCGAGATATTCCGGATTGGGCATCAGGAAGTCATCGTGACCCTGTGTCGAGCGGATGTCTGCGTAACAGACCGGTTTGCGGACTTCCATGAGCGCATTGACGATCTCCCGTGATCGTGCGGACGAGAACCGCCAGTCACTGGTGAAGGAGGCGACGAGAAATCGGGAGCGACTGGCCTTGAACGCCTCCGCCAGGCTGCCGTCGAAGGCCTGTGCCGGGTCGAAATAGTCGAGCGCCTTGGTCATCAGCAAATAGGTATTGGCGTCGAACCGGTCCACGAAGGACGTTCCCTGGTGGCGCAGGTAACTTTCCACCTGAAATTCCACATCGAACCCGTATTGAATCCGTCCGGCCCGCAGTTCTCGACCGAAGCGTTCCCGCATCGCGTCCTCGGACAGGTAGGTGATGTGACCCAGCATGCGCGCCAGCATCAAGCCGCGCCGGGGGATGACGCCCCGTTCCTCGTAGCGGCCATCGTGGAAATCGGGATCCGACAGGATGGCCTGGCGCGCGACTTCGTTGAAGGCGATGTTCTGCGCAGACAGCTTGGGGGTGGCCGCGATGATGAGCGCATGCCGCACCGCTTCGCTATGGTGGATGGCCCATTGCATGACCTGCATGCCGCCCAGGCTGCCGCCGGCGATCGCCGCCCATTGCCGGATCCCCAGTCGTTCACCCAGGCGGCGCTGGCTGTTGACCCAGTCGCCGACCGTTACGATGGGAAAGTCCGGGCCGAAGCTGACGCCGGTTTCCGGATTGAGGCTGTTGGGCCCGGTGCTGCCCTTGCAACTGCCGAGATTGTTGAGCGACACCACGAAAAACTTTCGGGTATCGAAGGGCTTGCCCGGACCGATGCACACGTCCCACCAACCCGGCTTGCGATCGTCCGGCGCGTGATAGCCGGCCGCGTGATGATCGCCCGACAGCGCGTGGCAGACCAGAATGGCGTTGCTCCGGTCGTGGTTGAGCGTCCCATAGGTCTCGTAGACCAGTTCGTAACGTTCCAGCCGTTTGCCGCCTTCGAGCTCCAGCGGGGCATCGAAGACCATGCGCTGGGGCGTGACCAAACCGACCGAATCCTCGGGGAAGCGAGCGTTCGCCGAATCGGTGCCGGGCGGATCAATGGGTGACGACATGGCGCAGCGGGGCGGCGGGTGAGAAGGGCATGACCGGCCGAGTGTAGTGGCGCGCCGGAGGCAGTGCAAGATGGGTCAGGCACTCAGGGGCGTGAATCCCAGGCCGCGAAGAGGCGATCGATGCCTGGGGGCGCTTGCCGGATACGGACGCGCTTGGTGCGCGCACCAGCGCCCTGGATGAGTTCCAGTCGACTGACGGGGATGGCGCATTGTTCCGCCAGCAAGGCCAGCAGTCTTGCGTTGGCACTCCCGTCTCGAGCGGGCGCCGATACGGTGATCTTGAGGCGCCCGCCGTGCAGGCCGGCGACCGCGTTGCGACGCGCGCCGGGTTGGACGTGCACGGCGAGGACGATGTCGGCGCCCTCCCGATGCCAGAACCGGGCCGCGCAATCTGCCGTCACAAGCCAGTGCCCAGCGGTGCAATGAAGCGTTTCAGGAACTGGATCACGAACAGGACGAGGATCGGCGAAAAATCGATGGCGCCGGTATCCGGCAACATGCGCCGGGCGCGGTCCAGGAGCGGCCCGGTGAGTCGGAACAGCAACAGCGCGGCCGGCGGGTAGGGCGCGGCGGCGAACCAGCTCAACAGGACCTGGATGAGGATGGCGATCGAATAGAGGTTCAGCACGAGGACGGTCAGGTCGGCAACGGCGTAGCGCGGGAGCAGGACAAGCGGAAGCGGACGCCCCGCAAGGGCCGCGAAGGCCAGGTAAAAACCGATTTGCAGACCGATCAGGACCACCAGCGCGCCGAGGTCGTGGCCCCGATAGTTGGGCACCACGCGGCGCAGGGGAGCGAGTACCGGTTCGGTCACGCGGACGATGGCGCGCAGCAGAGGATCGAATCGATCCCGCGCGGTCAGACTCACCATCAGTCGGATCCAGAACAGGACTGCCGCGAGCTTGAACAGGCTCGACACGAGGAACCACAGGGGCTCCTGCCAGTAATCAGCGGGCATCGGACCCATCTCCCAGTTCGTGCGCCAGCTCCGCGGCGCGGGCGCGTGCGGCCATCAGCACTTCGCGCGCGATGCGGCGCATTCCTTCGCGTTCCATGACCTTCAATCCTTGTTCCGTCGTGCCGCCCGGTGAGGTGACCTGGCGGCGGAGTTCCGACAACGCCTGCCCACTGTCCTGAGCCATATGCGCCGCCCCCACGGCGGTCTGGAGCGTCAAGGCCCGGGCGAGCTCGACGGGCATGCCCAATTCGCGCGCGCCATCGACCAATGCCTCCATGAACAGGAAGAAATACGCGGGCCCGCTACCGGACAGTGCGGTCACCAGATCCAGGTCAGCTTCCGATTCGAGCCAAAAGGCCTTCCCCACACCGCGGAACAGTTGATCCGCCACGCCGCGCTGGGCGTCCGTCACCTTCTCCGTGGCAAACAGGCCGGTCGCGCCCAGACCGAGCATCGCGGGCGTGTTGGGCATGGCGCGCACCAGCGCCAGTTCGCGGCCGAACCAGCGTGTCAGCGTGGTCGTGGTGATGCCGGCCGCAATGGACACGATGACCGGCTCACGGCCCGAGAGGGCATCGGTCAGACTGCGGCATGCCGCTTCCAGGGCCTGCGGCTTGACGGCCAGCACCAGAACATCCGCGCGTCGCGCGATGGTGGCGTTGTCGGCTGTCGCCAGCAGACCGTCGATGCGAGCCACTGAGGCGCGTTTGTCCGGGTCAGGATCGGTTGCGCCCAGTTGCGTGCCCGGCACGCCTTGCTGCACGAGCCCGGCGAGCAGGCTCGAAGCCATGTTGCCCGCGCCGATGAATCCGATGAAGGGGGTCATGTCGTTCGCCGTGTTTCGCATGCCGGGTGGCGCCCTATGATCGGTGGGGCAACTCGGGGGCGCAAGTCGGACGAGTCCGCCATCAGCCGACCGAGCGGGCACCGAAAAACGCCTGACCCACCCGCACCAGCGTGCTGCCTTCCAGGATCGCGGCCTCCAGGTCTGCGGACATGCCCATCGACAGCGTGTCCAGATCGTGGCCGGCTGCCTGCAGCGCGCAAAAGAGGGTCTTGAGTCGCGCGTACGCCGCACGTTGCAAAGTCCGGTCCGGTGATGCCTCCGGGATGGTCATGAGTCCGCGCAGGCGCAGCCGCGGAAGCCGGCTGACATGACGGGCCAGGCCCGGGAGCTGGTCGGGGTCCGCGCCCGATTTTCGTGGCTCCGGGCTCAGCTTGACCTGCAGGCAGACCTGAAGTGGCGGCAGGTGGGCGGGCCGTCGACGGTCCAGTCGGTCGGCATGCGCCGCGCTGTCCAGGCTGTGAATCCAATCGAAGTGTGCAGCGATGTCGCGGCATTTGCTGGTCTGCATCGGGCCGATGAAATGCCAGATCAGCTTCTGGTCGCCGAGGCGGTCGATCTTGGGCAGCGCTTCCTGCAGGTAGCTTTCGCCGAAATCACGCTGTCCCAGCCGGGACAGTTCCTCGATGGCGGCCGCGGGTTGCCCCTTGGAGACCGCCAGCAATCGGATGTCGGCGGCGTGCCGCCCAGCCTCTCTCGCCGCGACATCGAGCCGCTGTAGAACGGTTCGATAGGCGCGCGCCAAGGGCGAGGACTCAAGCCCGCGGTTGGTTTGGTCGCTAAATCCGGAGTCGGTCATGGTGGTTCGGGGCGGGTGATGGATATCGCGCAGTTGCTGTCATTCTCGGTTAAAAACGGCGCATCGGACCTGCATCTTTCGGCAGGGCTGCCGCCCATGATCCGGGTGGACGGGGACATTCGTCGCATCAATCTGCCGCCCATGGAGCCCAAGCAGACGCACGACCTCATCTACGACATTATGAACGACCGCCAGCGCAAGGAGTATGAGGAGCACTTCGAGACCGACTTCTCCTTCGCCATTGCCGGCCTGGCCCGCTTTCGCGTCAACGCGTTCAACCAGAATCGCGGCCCGGCGGCCGTATTTCGCACCATTCCGGAGAAGATCCTCACCCTGGAGCAGCTCGCCTGCCCGGGAAGCTTCAGGGATCTGGCGCTGAAGCCCCGCGGCATCGTGTTGGTCACCGGCCCGACCGGATCCGGCAAATCGACCACGTTGGCCGCGATGATCGACTACGTGAACGACAACGAAGCCGGGCACATTCTCACGATCGAGGATCCGATCGAGTTCGTGCACGCGAGCAAGCGTTGCCTGGTCAATCAGCGCGAACTCAAACGGGACACCCATGGTTTCGCCGAGGCCTTGCGGTCTGCGCTGCGCGAAGATCCGGACGTGATTCTGGTGGGAGAAATGCGGGACCTCGAAACCATACGGCTGGCGCTCACCGCAGCCGAGACCGGGCACATGGTGTTCGGGACTCTCCACACCAGTTCGGCGGCGAAGACCATCGACCGTATCGTGGATGTCTTTCCGGCAGCCGAAAAGGACATGGTACGCGCCATGCTGTCCGAGTCCCTGCAGGCGGTCATTTCCCAGACGCTGTTGAAGAAAAAGGCCGGCGGCCGCATTGCGGCGCACGAAATCATGATCGGGACGCCCGCCATTCGCAATCTGATTCGGGAAAACAAGATTGCCCAGATGTATTCCTCGATCCAGACGGGGCAGCAATTCGGCATGCAGACTCTCGATCAGTGCCTGCAGGATCTGGTGAAGAAAAACATGATCACCAAGGAAATCGCGCGGGCCAAGGCGGCGCACAAGGAAAACTTCTGAGGATCTGAGTATGGATCGGGATCAAGCCGTTCGCATCATGCATGATTTGCTGCGGGTGTTGGTGCGGCGTGGTGGATCGGATCTTTTCATCACGGCCGGATTTCCACCGGCCATCAAGATCGATGGCGCAATGAATCCGGTGGCCGAGAAACCGTTCATCGCGGAGCACACGGCCACCATCGCCCGGGCGATCATGAATGACCGTCAGGCGCGCGAATTCGAGTCGACCAACGAGTGCAACTTCGCCATCGCGCCGCGGGGAATCGGGCGATTCCGTGTCAGTGCGTTCGTCCAGCAAGCGAAGGTGGCGCTGGTCCTGCGCACCATCAAGACCGAGATCCCGGATTTCGATTCGATGGGTTTGCCGGAGGTGTTGAAAGAAGTCGTGATGTCGAAGCGCGGCTTGGCGATCATGGTGGGCGCAACGGGATCCGGCAAGTCGACGACGCTCGCCGCGCTGGTGGGTCACCGCAATGCGCACGCCCAAGGCCACATCATCACCATCGAAGATCCGGTCGAGTTCGTGCATCCGCACATGAACAGCATCGTGACGCAGCGCGAGATCGGCGTGGATACGCAGAGCTGGGGGATCGCGCTCAAGAACACCTTGCGCCAGGCCCCGGACGTCATTCTGATCGGCGAGGTGCGTGAACGGGAAACCATGGAGTATGCGGTGCAGTTTGCCGAAACGGGTCATCTCTGCCTTTGCACGCTGCACGCCAACAGCGCCAACCAGGCGCTGGATCGCATCATCAACCTCTTTCCGCTGGAGAAGCGCGAACAGGTATTGATGGATCTGTCGCTCAACCTCCGCGCCATCATCTCGCAGCGCTTGATT
The DNA here is from genome assembly GCA_002862965.1 of Pseudomonadota bacterium. Classification (GTDB taxonomy): domain Bacteria; phylum Pseudomonadota; class Gammaproteobacteria; order UBA5335; family UBA5335; genus Macondimonas. Next base: position 191 of record PKCW01000285.1, on the reverse strand, counting down.
CCGCATGTGAGTGGTTCAGGACGCGTCGCGGCCTTCGAGATCATGCTCGGAACGCCTCTGGTCGCCGACCTGATCTTCAAGGGCGCCGTTCATCAAATCAAGGAAGTGATGGCCAAATCGACGGCACAGGGCATGTGCACATTCGATCAATACCTCTACGAACTCTATGAGCAGGATCAGATCAGTTACGA
>PKCW01000144.1 GCA_002862965.1 Pseudomonadota bacterium | reverse complement strand
GTGGTCGATGCGCGGGCGCCGGGAGTGCAGATCACGCTCGAGGATCGCATGGGGCTGCGGGCCGGCCGACCCTGTCGGGTGCAGTTCGAGGGCGCGCCGGGCGAGCGGCTCGCGGGCGCGACGGATTCGGTGGCGGCGCTCACGCGCTTGTTCGACATCGCCCGGGTGGTGAACGCCGCTCGCATGGTGGGCGCGGCGCGGGGTGCCATGGGCTTTGCCGTCGATTACGCGCAGGATCGCAAGGCCTTCGGCAAGCCGATCTGCGCGCACCAGGGGTTGGCGTTCTTCATCGCCGATATGGAGGTGGCGCTGGAATCGGCCCGCAATCTGGTGCTCAAGGCCGCCTGGCAGCTCGAGAGCGGCGAGGTGGCGACGGTGGCGGCTTGCAACGCAGCGATCTGCGCCTGTGATGCGGCAGTCAAGGTGACGGTGGATGCCGTGCAGGTGTTCGGCGGCGCCGGCTTCATGAAGGACATGCCGGTGGAGCGCTACATGCGCGACGTGCGCACGCTGGGCACTGCGCTGGGGACGCCCGAGGATCACGTCGCCGTGCTGGGCGAAGTGCTCTACGGACCGGAATCCCTGAAATCTGCAGCCAAGGACGGCAAGAAGGTGGCCCAGGCATGATCGACTTCACCCTCACCCCCCAGATGAAGATGGCGCGCGACATGCTCCACGCCGTGATGGACAAGAAAGTGCGGCCCCTGTGCCTGAAGGCCGATCAGGACGCCGGCTATCCGGACAGCTTCTACAAGGAGCTGATGCCGCTGGCGCAGGGGTTCTCCCTCGGCGGTGGCGGTAGCGGCGCCAAGAAGGAAGGCGCGGCGGCCGATCCCATGGCGGGCGGCATGAAAGGCATGTCGCTGCTGGCGGTGGTGGCCGGCGAGGAGCTGGGCTGGGGCGATCCGTCCATGGCGCTGGTGATGCCCGGTCCCGGCACCGGCGGACCGGCGCTGGCGGCGCGCGGTACGCCCGAGCAGAAGGAAAAATACTTCGCCCAGCTCAAGGGCCCGCAGCCGCATTGGGCCGCCTACGGCCTGACCGAGCCCGGCACGGGGTCGGATGCCGCCGCGATCCGCACCCGCTGCCGCAAGGAGGGCGATCACTACGTGATCAACGGCACCAAGTGCTACATCTCCAACGGGGCCCGCGCCGAATGGACGCTGGTGTTCGCGACGCTCGACCCGGCGCTGGGCCACGCGGGGCACCGGGTGTTCATCGTCGAGAAGGGCACGCCGGGTTTCAAGGTGGGCAAGCTCGAGGACAAGCTGGGGTTCCGCGCGACCGAGACCGCCGAGCTCGTGTTCGAGGAGTGCCGCGTGCCGGTCGACAACCTGCTCGGCGGCGAGGCGGCCTACGATCAGGGGGCCAAGGCCGGCTTCAAGACGGCGATGGAGTTTTTCGACACCAGCCGTCCGCTGGTCGGCATCATGGCGGTGGGCATCGCTCGCGCGGCCTACGAGGAAGTCGTGCAGTTCGCGCGCGACAACTACCTGCTGTCGCGGCCGATCCCGCGCTATCAGGCGATCAAGGATCGGTTGGCCGAGCTGCAGCGCAAGATCGACGCGGCGCGCCTCTTGTGCTGGAAGGCGGCGTGGATGGCCGACAACGGCATCCGCAACACCAAGGAAGCCTCGATGGCCAAGCTCTACGGGCCGCAGGTCGGAATGGAGGTCACCTCCTACGCCGTCCAGCTCATGGGTGCGCACGGCACGCTCAAGGGCACGTTGTCCGAAAAACTGTTCCGCGATGTGAAGGTGTTCGACATCTTCGAGGGCACCCACCAGATCCAGCAGATGGTAGTGGCACGCAACCTGTTCGAGCGCGTGCAACTCAGCACCTCGGGCGAGGTGCTGAACTGACGCAGCGGCCGGCCGGGGCGCCGCCCCGGTCGGTCTTTCCCCATTGGCGAGGCGTCCAGCCCTCATCGTCGATCGTCGCACTTCCTTAGTGCGGCGGCACCAGAATTGCAACGAGTCTCCCTGTAGCCTCGGCGTGACCTCACGCAAGACCTTCTGGAGTGAGCATGGATGGGATGACCAAGCCGCAGTTGAATACCTTCCCCGAAGACGAACGCACCGGGTTGGACAAAGACGTCATCAAGCGCGCGTTTTTGGATCATCTGTTCTTCAGCCAGGGCAAGTTTCCGGCCTTGGCGACGATGAACGACTACTACCTCGCCCTGGCCTACACGGTCCGCGATCGCCTGCTGCACCGCTGGATCAGCACGGCTGCGGCCTACACCGAACAGGGTGCACGCACGGTCTGCTATCTGTCCGCCGAATTCCTGCTCGGCACCCATCTGGGCAACAACCTCATCAACCTCGGGATCTACGACGAGGCGCGCGAGGCGGTCGAAGAGCTGGGCCTGGATTTTCTGGAACTGCTGCGTCAGGAAGAGGAACCCGGTCTCGGCAATGGCGGCCTGGGGCGCCTCGCGGCTTGCTTCCTCGATTCCATGGCCACCCTGGAGATTCCGTCGCTGGGCTATGGCATCCGCTACGAGTTCGGCATCTTCGATCAGGACATCGTCGACGGCTGGCAGGTGGAAAAGACCGACAAATGGCTGCGTTTCGGCAATCCCTGGGAGATCCAGCGCGCCGAATGGGCGGTCGAGGTCATGTTGGGCGGGCACACCGAGCATTACCGCGACGAGCACGATCAACCCCGCGCGCGTTGGGTGCCGCACCGCGTGATCAAGGCCATGCCCTACGATACCCCCATCCTCGGCTATCGCAACAACACCGCCAACACGCTGCGGCTGTGGCGCGCGGAGGCGCCGGAATCCTTCGATTTCAGTGTGTTCAACCGGGGCGACTACTACGGCGCCGTGGATCGCAAGATCATCTCGGAAAACATCACCAAGGTGCTCTACCCCAACGACGAGGCGATCGAAGGCAAGGCGCTGCGGCTGGAACAGCAGTATTTTCTGGTGTCGGCCTCGCTGCAGGACATGTTCCGCATCCTCGATCGCCAGCATATTCCGGTCGAGCAGTTCCACGAGAAATTCGCGGCACAGATGAACGATACCCACCCCGCGCTGGCGGTGTGTGAACTCATGCGCCTCCTGATCGACGTGCGGCGCGTGCCGTGGGACATCGCCTGGGAGATCACGCAAAAAACCCTGGCCTACACCAACCACACGCTGTTGCCCGAAGCGCTCGAGCAATGGCCGCTGGAGCTGTTCCATCGCCTGCTGCCGCGGCACCTGGAAATCATCTACGCCATCAACGATCGCTTCCTCGAGCAGGTGAGGGTGCGCTACCTCGGCGATCCCGACCGGGTTGCACGCATGTCGCTCATCAACGAGCACGGGGGGCGCACCGTGCGCATGGCGCACCTGGCCTGCGTCGGCAGCCACGCGATCAACGGGGTGGCGGCGTTGCACAGCGACCTGCTCAAGAAAACCGTGCTGAGGGATTTCCACGATCTGTGGCCCGAGAAGTTTTCCAACAAGACCAACGGGGTCACGCCGCGTCGGTGGATCTTTCTCTGCAATCCGCGCCTGACCCGGCTCATCACTGAAGCGATCGGCCCGGAGTGGACCACCGATCTGGCTCATCTGGAGCGGCTCGTCCCGCTGGCCGAGGATGCCGCCTTCCGTGCGCGCTGGCAGGCCGTCAAGCAGGCCAACAAGGCCGACCTGGCGCGCTTCGTGAACGTGCGCTTCGGTGAGCAGATCGATCCCGCCACGCTGTTCGACGTGCAGGTCAAGCGCATCCACGAATACAAGCGCCAGCACCTCAACGCCCTGCACATCGTCGCGACCTATCTGCGGCTCAAGAACGATCCGGCCCGCGATTTCGTGCCGCGCACCTACCTCTTCGGCGGCAAGGCAGCGCCGGGCTATCACATGGCCAAGCTGATCATCAAGCTGATCAACAGCATCGGCAGCATCGTGAACAGTGATCCGGACGTGGCGGGCCGGCTGAAGGTGTTCTTCATGCCCAACTTCCACGTCAGCAACGGCCAGCGCATCTATCCCGCCGCGGACCTGTCCGAGCAGATCTCCACCGCCGGCAAGGAAGCCTCGGGCACGGGCAACATGAAGTTCACGCTGAACGGGGCGCTGACCATCGGCACGCTCGACGGCGCCAACGTGGAGATCCGCGAGCGCGTGGGCGCGGAAAATTTCTTCCTGTTCGGTCACACCGAGGATCAGATCACCGGATTGCGGCAGGCAGGCTACCGGCCGGCGGACTACTATCGGGGCAACGAGGAACTGAAAGCCGTCATCGACCTCATCGGTTCGGGCTATTTCTCACGTGGCGACCGCGATCTGTTCCGGCCGCTCATCGACAATCTGCTGCACCACGATCCCTTCTTCGTCCTGGCGGACTTCGCCGCCTACCTCGCCTGCCAGGATCAGGTCGACAAGGCTTACCGGGACCGGGACGCGTGGAGCCGCATGGCCATCCTCAACACCGCCCATGCGGGATTCTTCTCATCCGACCGCTCCATCCGCGAATACCAGCAGGAGATCTGGGAGGCGCCCGCGGTTCCGATCACGCTGATCGATCCGGACGACGTCAAGGTGAGCGTGATGCAATGATTCCGCGCTTGACGGGACGCGGATCCTTTGGCGATCTTTGAACGCCGATGGAGCAGACGAGGAAGTTCCCATGCGACACATGACGCTGGCCATGATGGCGATGACGCTGGCCCTGCCCGCGCAGGCCGCACTGAGGCCATTGGCGGATCACGAACTGCGCGCGGTGTCCGGGCAGGCCGGGACCCTGGTCTACGATCTGCCGCCCTTCGTCGACCGGCTCGACATGCTTTCCCAAGACCTTTCCGATGCAGGTCACCCCGTGGCCGCCACGCTGATCGGGCAGCAGGCGCGTTTTCTCGGCAGGGTGTTCGACGGCTGTCCGCGGGGCGCCTACTGCGCGCTGTGAGCGGGGATCGGATCCGTTGAAAGCGCTGCGGCCGTCGCGCCGGTCGTGACGGCCGCTGGCCTCAAGCCAGGTGGCGCTGCCAGAACGCCAGGCTGCGCTCCCAGGCGAGATCGGCCGCTGTGGCATCATAGACTTCCGGGCGCTGCTGGTTCACGAAGGCGTGGTCGGCATCATAGCGATAGAGTTCGCAGGATCGACCCGCGGCCGTGAGGGCGGCCTCAAAGGCGTCCACGGCGGCCGGCGTGCACCAGCCGTCCTGATTCGCGAAGTGGGCCTGCAGGGGCACCCGCACGTCGGCGGGATTGGCCACGTTCGCAGGCGGCAGTCCGTAGAAGATCACCGCAGCAGCCACTTCCGGGATGCGCACCGCGCCCAGCAGCGTGATGGCGCCGCCCATGCAAAAGCCGGTCAGCCCCACCTTCTTGCCCTGAGCGGCAAAGAACTGCGCCGCGCCGCGGACGTCCTGATCCGTGGCGGCAAGGAAATCGAGGCTGTTCATTGCCTTGGCGGCCTGAGCGGCATCGTGGTAGGGCACCACGGTCCCGTGAAACAGGTCGGGCGCCAAGGCGTCATAGCCGGAACGGGCCAGCCGATCGCACAACCCGGTGATCTGTCCTTGCAATCCCCACCATTCCTGGATGACCACGATTCCCGGGGCATCGGCGACCGACGCCTTGGCCAGATAGCCTCTTGCCGTGCCGCCGTCGGGGCGTGGGTAGGTCATGAAGCTGCCCATCGTTCGTCTCCTTCCGTCAGGGTTGGGCGCCGAAGCCGGGCAGCAGCCGCGGCCCGGTCGCCGGAAGGTCTGCCCCGGTTTCGGTGGCGGGCGGGTTCCCGTGCTGGGTCTGCGCGATCCAGGTCAGGAGTTGGCGAATGGCTTCGTCGGTCGCCTCGCCCAGCCCGCGAACGGCGGCTTCGGGACCGGCGCCGGTTGTCACGCGTGCTTCGATGGCGGGCGCGATGAATTGCCGCCGGGAGCGGGGTTCCTTCAGAACGGCCTGTAGCGCGACCACCGCCTCGGATTTGGCCGCGCCCTGTTCCTGTTCGAAGCGCAACAGCCGCACTTCCAGGCGGTAACGAGGGTTGCCGGCCGCGGGGCCGGTCGGCGAACTGGTCAGGAGCGCCTGCTGCATGCGGTCGAGCACGAGTTCACGGGGCGAGGCGACCCAGTAGTCGTCGGTATAGGCCTGCAGGGCCGTCGTCCCTGCCCCCGAACGTCGATAGCGCACGGCCGGATCGTTGAGCCAGGGTGGCGCTTCGACCGCCAGCACCGGAATCTCGCCGAGCACCATCGGCCGCGGGGGCGGCAGCCACCCCAGATCGTGCGGGGTCGGCGGCGGTGGTCGCCGATTGGGCAGCAGGTCGGCGCAACCGCCGAGCAGCGCGGTCAGCAACAGGATCGGGATCAGGGCGAGGGGCCGGGCACTCATGGGGAACGGTTCCCTTGGCGGTCGGGGGATTCGTTGGGGGCGCCGCGATTGCGGCCGTAGAGGATGCTGGACGGATCGCGCCGCAGTTCGTCGCTCAGGCGTTCCAGATTGCGCGCGGCAGATTCGATCTCGCGCAAGGTGGCTTGGGTCGACGGCAATGTTTCGACCAGGAAGGTCTGTCCCGCGCTCTCGGCGAGATTGCCCAGCGTATTGAGCTGCGCGGTGGCCTGACGCACCTGGGTGATGGTGACCTCGAGTTCCTTCGCGATCTGTTCGACGCGCGCCATGGTCTTGCCGCCGTCTTCGCCCATCTTCGGCAGCGCTTGGATGAGCGGCTCCAGACGCTGGGTAAACTCGGCGACCTTGCGTGTCGTCACCTCGACATTGCCCATGATCTGACGCAGGTTCTCCTGATTCTGCGGGCCCAAGGCTTCTTTCATCTGGCCCATCAGATCCTGAAACTGCTTCAGCATGGCCTGCCCGGCATCGCCCAGCGATTCGAACAGGGAGGGACGCATCGGAATGCGGGCCAGCTCGTCGGGACGCGTGTCGAGCCGCGCGGCGTCCGGAGGGCCGTCATCGGCCAGTTCCACCTGTGCCAGACCCGTGATGCCCATATAGCGCAGCGTCGCGTAGGTGTTCACCGTGATGGGGATGTCCGGCTGGATTTCGATGCGGATGTGGATGTCCCGGCTGCCATCCTTGGCAAATTCCACCTCGGTGACCTGACCGATTTCGACCCCGCGGTAGCGAACCGTGGAGTAAGGGACGAGGCCGGAGATGGCGCCTTGCGTCGTGATCAGGTAGGGCGTGCGCGCCTGGCGGGCATCATTCAGCCACAGGGACGCCAGCGCGGCAGCCAGCCCCAGGCCGATCACGAACAGGCCGGTCAGCAGGGCATAGGAACGATTTTCCATCGCGTGTCACTGCCTTTTGGAAAGAAGACGGCCGCCGCGGTGGCCGCGAAAGTAGGACTGGATGAAGGGATGGTCGCAGGCGATGACCTCATCCAGCGTGCCGATCACGATCAGTTTGCGATCGGCCAGTACGGCGATGCGGTCGCACAGGTCGACGAGGGTGTCGAGGTCATGCGTGACCAGCGCGACGGTAAGCCCCAGCGTGCTGCGCAATTCGGCGATGAGATCGACGAACTGTTCGCTGGCCACCGGATCGAGCCCCGAGGTCGGCTCGTCGAGCAGCAGCAACTCGGCGTCCAGCGCCAGCGCGCGCGCCAGTCCCACGCGCTTGATCATGCCGCCCGACAACTCGGCCGGATGGCGCCGGCCATCCTCGGGCTTCAGGCCCACCATGGCGAGCTTGAGCCGGACCAGTTCCTGGATCAGAGGCTCGTCGAGTGCGCGCAATTCCCTGAGCGGCAGGGCGATATTGTCGGTCACCGACAGCGCCGTGAACAGCGCGCCATGCTGGAACAGGACGCCCCAGCGCTGGCGCAGTGCCTTGGTCTGGTGCGTCCGGCGCGCCGCGAACACCGCCTCGCCAAAGGCGTGGACCTCCCCCGCGCTGGGGTTTTGCAATCCGATCATCTCGCGCAGCAGCGTCGTTTTCCCCGAGCCCGATCCACCGACCAGCCCCAGCACTTCGCCTCGTTGGACGCTGAGATCGATGCCATCGTGCACCACCTGGGCGCCGAAGCGGGTCACGATGCCGCGCATTTCGATGACGGTCGGCGACGGAGGGCTCATTCCTGCCACCCGATGTCGCGCAGGCCGACGGCGAAAATGGCATCGGTCAGGATCACCAGCGTGATCGCGGTGACCACGGCGTTGGTGGTCTCGTAGCCCAGACTCTCGGTGTTGGGCTTGATGCGCAAGCCGAAATGACAGGACACCAGCCCGATGACGACGCCGAAGGCGATCGATTTGGCGAGGGCGATCCAGTAGGTGACGATGGGGATCGCCCCGGGCAGGTCGCTCAGAAACTGCCCGAAGGTGATGTTGAGTTCGCTCTGGGCCACCAGCATGCCGCCGAAGATGGCCGCCGCCATGGTCCAGAACGCCAGCAAGGGCATGGTGATGGCGAGCGCGAGCACCTTGGGCAGCAGCACGCGCTTGAAGGGCGAGATGCCCATCGTCGCCAGCGCATCGAGTTCCTGGGTCAGGCGCATCACGCCGAGCTCGGCCGTGATGGACGAGCCCGACCGGCCGGCGATGAGGATGGCCGCGAGCAGCGGGCCCAGCTCGCGCGTCACCGACAGTCCCATCAGGTTGACGATGAAGCGCTCGCCGCCCAGGAGCCGCAGTTGCAGGGCAGAGAGATAGCTCATGACGATGCCGATCAGCAGCCCCACGAGACCGGTGATGAGCAGGGCCCGCCCGCCGGACTTGTAGATGTTGGCGGAGATTTCGCGCCAGGGGATGCGATCCGGCCGGGCCGGGAAGCTCAGGATGTCGAGCGTCAACTGGCCGAGCAGGGCGACCAGTTCCCGCAAATGGGTTGCTGCCGAGAGCATCGCCGCGCCGAGGCGCGCGACCCATTCGAGCGGCTTGCGCTTCAAGGCGGGGGCTGGCGCGGGCATCTGTTCCAGCCGCTGGAACAGCGGTTCATATTCGGTACGCAGCCGGAGTTGCGCAGGACGGCGGCGACCCCAATGTCGCCAGAGCAAGAGGGCGCCGGTGCTGTCGAGGCCATCGATGGACTCGAGGTCCCAGATCGTCTGCGGATCGCTCTTGCAACGCGCGAGTTGCCGTCGCAGCTTGTTGATGGATCCGGACAGATGACGCAGCACCCACTGCCCCGTCAAGCGGATGCGCGGGGACTTGCCGTCCTGATCGAGCGTCAGGCCCGGGGCTTCACTCGCCATGGCACTCCTGTTCTGTCTGCGGGCCGAAGAGCGCGCATTTGCGCCGATAGAGCGCCGAGATGTCCTCGTCGCCGAAGCCGGCCGCCATCAGCGTCTGGTAGTCGGCCCGCACCGCCTCCACCAGCGGGAGACGGCCCTGGCACTGTAGCGCGAGCTGCTCGCAGATGGCGAGATCCTTTTCGTGCAACGCCAGCTTGAAGCCCGCCGGGAAGTCGTTCCGGATCATGGTCGGGCCACGCCGTTCGAGGAACCAGTTGCCGGCCGCGCCGCCGCCGACCACTTCGATCACCCGTTCCAGCGGCAGGCCGGCGGCGGCGCCCAGCGCCAGCGCTTCGGTCACCGCCGCGGCGATCCCGGCCGCCATGACCTGATTGACGGCCTTGGTGGCCTGTCCTGCGCCGACCGGCCCCATCCAGACGACCTGACGGGTCATGGCCGCCAGCACCGGTCGGGCCCGTTCCAGCGTGGCCGGCTCGCCGCCGACCATGGTGACCAACGTCGCCTGACGCGCACCTTCGACGCCGCCGGACACCGGGCAGTCGAGGAAATCCGCGCCCTGTGCGCGTACCGTCTCGGCGGCGCGGCGTGCCGTCTCGGGCGCCACGGTGGAGCAGTCCACGACGATCTGCCCCGGCGCAAGGGCCGGCGCGAGGGCCGCGATCAGGCCCAGCACGTCCGCGTCGGCCGAGACGCACAGCACCAGCACGTCGCATTGGCGGGCGAGAGCGACCGGATCCGCTGCGATGTCGCAGCCGGTCTCCTGCGCAAGCGCCTGGGCCTTGGCCGCCGTGCGGTTCCAGACGGCGGCGAGCAGGCCGGCACGGTCCATGTTGCGCGCCATGGACAGGCCCATGGCGCCGAGGCCGATGACGCCCGCGCGCGGCTTCACGGCCAGCGTTGCAGATAGGTGGAGCCGTAGAGCCCCGCGGTCAGCTCGGCCAGGAATGCCTCGGCCTGGGCGGGTTCGAGTTCGGCGCGGGCGATTTTCTCGCGGTAGGCCATGGCGAGCTGGTCGGGCGCGAAATGCACGTAGCTCAGCAGTTGATCGGCGCTGTCCCCGCGCTCGGGACCGACCAGGCGGAAGCCTCCCGCGCCATCCAGTTCCACGTTGACGGCGTCGGTGTCCCCGAACAGGTTGTGCATGTCGCCCAGGATTTCTTGGTAGGCGCCGATCATGAAAAAGCCCAGCAGATAGGTCTCGTGGGGCGCGACCGCATGCAGGGCCAGGGTCGGCGCGAGCCCGTCCTGATCGACGTACTGGTGGATGCAGCCGTCCGAGTCGCAGGTGAGGTCCTCGATGATGCCGCGCACGGTCGGCGCCTCGTTCAGCCGCTGCAGCGGCAACACCGGGAAGATCTGATCGATCGCCCACACATCGGGCAGCGACTGAAACAGCGAAAAATTGCAGAAATACTTGACGGCCAGCTTTTCCTCGAGCTGCTCCAGGATTTCGCGATGGCTGCGCCGCGCCGGATCCAGCCGGCCCTGCAAGCCTTGGCAGAGCGCCGTGTAGACGTGTTCCGCGTAGGCCCGCTCGCGCAGATCCAGCAGGCCGTGGGTATACATCGACTGGGCTTCGGAGGCCCAGTGCACCGCTTCGTGGAACAGCTCCACCGGCGAGGCTTCCGCGAGCTGGGCATAGCCGTGCCACAAATCGTGCAGCAGCGGCGGTGCGTCGCTGGCCGGTGGCGCAAGCGCTGCGGTGTCGACCTGGGGCGCCTCGCTGTCGATGACCTGGGTGATGAGCAGGGCGTGGTGGGCGGTCATGGCACGCCCGGCCTCGGTGATCAGGCCGGGTTCGGGCAGTCCGTGCGCCTGGCAGGCTTCCTTCAGGACGTGCACCACGACCTGCGCGTATTCGCCCACCGTATAGTTCATCGAACAGGCGCCGCGCGAGCGCGTGCCCTCGTAGTCGACGCCCAGTCCGCCGCCGACATCGACGTAGCGCAGCGGTGCGCCCAGCCGGTGCAGATCGGTGAAATAGCGTGCCGCCTCGGTCAGACCGCGCCGGATGTCGCGCACATTGGCCATCTGCGAGCCCATGTGGAAATGCAGCAACTGCACGCAGTCGAGCAGGCCGGCGGCCTCGATCTCCCCGATGCACGCCAGCACCTGGGCGGCCGACAGGCCGAATTTCGACTTTTCGCCGCCCGTGTTCTGCCAGTTGCCGCTGCCGAGACTGGCCAGCCGGACGCGCACGCCGAGCAGCGGCCGGACGCCGAGCTGGGCGGATTCGCGGATGACCGTCGCCACCTCGGAGGGCTTTTCGATCACGATCACCGCGCGCAGGCCGAGGCGGCGGGCGATGAGCGCGCGGCGGACGTAGTCGCGGTCCTTGTAGCCGTTGCAGATGATCAGGCTGCCGGGGCGGGCCAGCG